>JBFFHG010000231.1:0-6067 GCA_041557055.1 Desulfosarcinaceae bacterium | reverse complement strand
GCCTTGTTGAGCAATTCAAAGGTAATCGCCACATAAACAGCAAGAAAAACAATGATGGGAATCAGGACCCCGTGCATAACCGTAACACCTTCCAACAGTCAAGGGTTCAACTCGGGTGAAAATCTTTCTCCAGTAGAAAAACCAAACGGGGTTTTTATGACATTCCTGTGAATACGTCAATGCCCAATATCCGATACGGATTAAATTGCCGAATTGAAATCTGTGCCTCAAAGCTGTTCAGATTCCGGGCGCCTTTGAATCGCGGGGGATTTCATGCCCGCGCGTTGTCACACCACTGCGAAATAGCGGCACATGTCCGAAGCTCTTGCGCTAAATCGTATTCGTGTCCATAATTAATTTCCAAACAAAAAAATTCCATGGGTTGAATCAGCTTATGAGTCTATCGCCAAAAGAGCGGTTAAAACGTTTCTACGACCAATTCACCAAAGAGGACCGGGTCCTGATTCCCATAATCGCCGATCCGGACGCCATGGCCAGCGCCATGGCCGTCAAGCGGCTTTTATGGCGCAAAACCGTCAGTGTGACCATTGCCCATATCAATGAAATCAAACGTCCCGACAACCTGACCATGATTCGATTGATCGGCGTGCCGTTGGTGCCGTTCAAAAAAATTAATCTTGCGGACTTCAATCGTCTGGTGATGGTGGATTGCCAACCCGATCATCACACGGATCTGGCGGCCCTGACCCCCCAGGTGATCATCGACCACCATCCTGCGGGAGCTGCCGCAAAGGCCCCCTTCACGGATATCCGGCCCAATTACGGGGCCGCGGCCAGTATCCTGGTGGAATACCTGCGGGCCGCCAAAATCAACCCCTCGGCCAAACTGGCAACGGGCCTTTACTATGCGATCAAGACCGATACCAGCAATTTTGAAGGCCGGACCCAGATCGAAGATCTGAACGCATTCCAATATATCTTCAAACGCGCCAACATCTACCTGGCCGGACGCATCGAACAGGCTGAGATGCGAATGGACTTTTTGAAATATTTTAAGCAGGCCATTGAAGAACGCACGGTCCGCAAGCACCACCTGTTTTCCCATCTGGGCCGGGTACCCAATCCCGATATCTGCGTACAAATCGCCGATTTTTTCATGCGGGTGGATTCGGTCGTATGGAGTATCGTGTCCGGCGTGCATCAAAACAAACTGGTGGTGATTTTTCGCAATGACGGGGTTCGCAAAAATGCCGGAATTACCGCAAAAAAGAGCTTCGGCCATTGGGGGTTGGCCGGCGGGCACAAAAATGCCGGCCGGGCCGAAATCCCCCTGGAGGCCATTGCAGCCGTGGTGGATTGCACGGACCGCAAAAAAACCGCCAACTGGATCATCAACCAAACCACAAAGAGAGAACGCCGCAACAAATGAGTTCGATGAAAATCACCCTATTGGGTTCCGGCACCTGCGTGCCCCGCCTGGACCGCAGCGCATGTGCCGTGCTGGTGGAAACCGGCCGGGCCAAAATTCTCCTGGACCTGGGGTCGGGAACCATTCACCGGCTGCTTGAATACGGCGTCACCATTTTCGATTTAACCCATATTTTTCTGAGCCACTTTCATCCCGACCACACCAGCGAACTGGCGCCCCTGATATTTGCCACCAAATATCCGGACGGACGGCGGCGCCGAAAGCAACTGCGCATCGCCGGCGGTCCCGGCCTGAACAACTTTTACCAGGGATTACAGGCCGCCTATGGTGAATGGATCGTGTTGCCGGAAGCGCAATTGATGATTCACGAACTGGATGCTTCGATTGCCGGAACATTAGAATTTGAAGATTTTGTTGTCACCGTCCGGCCGGTCAACCACCGCCCCGAAAGCCTAGCCTATCGCATCCAGGCCAAAAATGGTATCTCCATGGTATATACCGGGGATACGGATGAATGCGACGCCTTGGCCGAACTGGCCGGCGCCACGGACTTGCTCATATGTGAATCAGCCATGCCGGACCGTCTAAAAGTCCCCGGCCACCTGACCCCCTCGCTGGCCGGCCGGATCGCAACCCGGGCCGGGGCCAAGCGGCTGGTGCTCACCCATCTCTACCCGCCATGTGACAAAGTGGATATTGTCAAACAGGCCCGCAGCACGTATAAGGGACCCGTGATCGCGGCCGAGGATCTGATGACATTTTGTTTTTAGCGTTTGGTGTTTACACCGGTTGAAACGGTCGGACCGGCCAAACCCTGAAAACCAAAAAACAGAAACCACAAAAGACCATAGCATGCGCTACTACCCTGTTTCTCTGGATATAAAGGACCGTCCCTGTCTGGTGGTGGGGGGCGGACAGGTGGGCACCCGCAAAGTGAGGACCCTGCTGCAATGCGGTGCGCGTGTGACCGTTGTGAGCCCCGCAGCCACAGCCGAGTTGACCCAAATGGCGGAGCAGGGGCGCATCGTACTCAAACTTCGCAAATACCGCTCAACGGATCTTGAGGCCGCCTTTCTGGTCATCGGCGCAACCGACGACCAGGTCCAAAACCGCCTGGTCCACCAGGATGCCGAAGCCGCCCGGAGGCTTTGCAATATTGCCGATCAGCCGGAATTATGCAATTTCATCCTGCCCGCGATCGTCACGCAGGGGGATTTGACCATCGCTGTTTCCACTTCAGGGCGCAGCCCCGCCTTTGCCAAGCACCTGCGGCGTCACCTTCAGGGCCAGTTCGGCCCCGAGTACGGTCAACTCCTGAATCTCATGGGCGCCGTGCGCAACCGCCTTTTAGCGGCCGAACACGCCCCGGAATTCCACAAGCCCCTGTTTGAAAAACTGATTCAAAACAATTTGCTGGAGATGATCAAGGCTGATGATCACCATGGCATCAACGCCCTTTTGAAAACGGTGTTGGGCCCGGGTTTCAAATACGAAGAGCTGATGGAGAATCGCTGATGCAAATCCTCTTTGTTTTGGCTGTCCTGTGTTACATGCTCAGTTCAGGGGGCTATTTTGCCTATCTGTTTATCCAGCGCAATCCGCTCCAACAAATTGGATGCGGTTTGCTCCTGACCGGCGTGATCTTCCAGAGCGTGGTGATCGTATGGTCCTTTGCCCAAAGCGGTCACATGCCGGTAAACAATTTGCACGAAACCCTCGCCCTGGTCGCCTGGGCCCTGGTCGGCGCTTTTTTGGCCCTGCATGTAAAACTGCGGGTCAAAGTACTAGGAATTTATGTGGCCCCCCTGGCCGCTTTTATCCTGTTCATTGCCAGCCAGTTTCCACGCGAACCCATGCAACCCCAGGGACTGCTCAAAGGCTTCTGGCTGGTTGTCCATATTGTCACCATTTTTCTCGGCGACGCCGGATTTGCCCTGGCCTGCGGGGTGGGAATTCTTTATCTGATCCAGGAACGCAACATCAAAAGCAAAAACCGCGGATTCTTTTTTAAACGGCTGCCCTCGCTGGATTTGCTCGACAGCACCGGGTATGCCTGTGTTGTCATCGGATTTACCATGCTTACCATCGGTCTGGTCACCGGAATGGTATTTGCCAAAAATGTGTGGGGCCGGTTCTGGAGCTGGGACCCGAAAGAGGTATGGTCGGCCATCACCTGGATTTTTTATGCCGCTCTTATGCACGAACGCCTGGCTGTGGGGTGGCGCGGCCGGCGGGCCGCCATCATGGCCATCGTCGGATTTGTCGTTCTGCTGTTCACATTCCTGGGCGTCAATTTTCTGCTGAAAGGGCACCACGGCCAATTCACCCGTTGGTAAGGTTAGACAATCCTTATGGAAAGAATCATTCTCATTGGCCTCAACCATAAAACCGCGCCGGTCAACATTCGGGAGTGCCTGGCCTTTTCCCAGGACGAAACCCGCAACGCGCTGATGAATATGGGTGCCATGGCATCCATTGATGAGGCCATGCTCTTTTCCACCTGCAACCGGGTGGAGCTTTTGATTACCGCCAAAGAGACCCAGGCCGCCATTGATGAAGCCAAACGCTTTCTGGCCCGATTCAAGCAGTTGCCGCTGGATGAGTTTGAAGCCACCCTCTACCTGCATCAGGGCGAAGCCGCGGTTCGCCATATGTTCAGGGTGGCCGCCAGCCTGGACTCCATGGTGGTGGGCGAACCCCAGATTCTGGGACAGATCAAAACAGCCTACCGCACCGCCACCGAAGAAAAAACATCGGGGGTCATTCTCAACCGGCTGCTGCATAAAACATTTTTTATCGCCAAACGAATTCGCTCGGAGACAGGCATCGGTGATCATGCCGTCTCCATCAGCTATGCCGCCATTGAGTTGGGCCGTAAAATTTTCGGTGATCTGGAAGGCAAAACAGTGCTGCTTATCGGCGCAGGCGAAATGGCCGAATTGGCCGTGGAGCATCTGATACGCCACCACAGCGGACATATCTTTGTGGCCAATCGCACCTTCGAACGCGGCGTTGAACTGGCCGCCGCCTACAAAGGGACGGCCATTCGCTTTGAAGAGATTCCCGACCATCTGCGCCGGGTGGATATTATCATCAGCTCCACAGGCGCCAAGGGCTATATCCTCCAGAAACCCCAAGTTAAAGCTGTCATGCGTGAGCGCCGCAACCGCCCCATTTTTTTAATCGATATTGCCGTGCCCCGGGATATCGATCCCGACATCAACGCTCTGAACAATGCCTATGTCTATGACATCGACGACCTCAAGGATGTGGTGGATGAAAACATTGAAGACCGCAGCCGCGAAGCGATCAAGGCCGACCGGATCATCGATGAGGCCGTGATCAATTTCCGGCAGTGGTTTCAGGGGTTGGGAGTGGTGCCCACCATCAAGGCGCTACGCTCAAAAATTCAAACCGTGGCCAGGGACGAAGTCCGCAAAACACTGCAGCAGATGAACCATTTGCCGATGCAGGACCAAAAGGCCATCGAGCGCATGACCGAATCCCTGGTTAACAAAATCTTGCATGGCCCCACCCGTTATCTTAAAAGCAACGGATGTCACAAGGATCGCGCCTTATCCCTGGACATTGCCCGTAAATTGTTTGGTATAGAAAACGAATCAGGAGGTAACCATTGAAAAACATAGCGTTTCTATTTCCCGGCCAGGGTTCCCAAAAAGTTGGAATGGGACAGGATCTGGCCCAGGCGGACCCTGCCGCCAGGCAAATCTTTGAAGCCGCCGACCAGGTTTCAGGACTGCCCATCACCCGGCTCTGTTTTGAAGGCCCCATGGCGGAACTCACCCAAACCGTCAACTTGCAACCGGCTGTAACAGTGGTGAATCTGGCCTTTCTGGCCGCCATTCAAAAAGCGAACATCCATCCCCGGATGTGTGCCGGACACAGCCTGGGAGAGTACAGCGCCCTTTGCGCCGCCGGTGTCGTGCCGGTGCACGAGAGCCTCAAACTGGTATTTAAACGCGGTGAGCTGATGCATCGCGAAGCCACCCGGCACAAGGGGGCCATGAGCGCTGTGATCGGGCTCACCATCGATCAGGTAACCGCCCTGGTCGAACAAACCTCCCGGACCGGCATCGTCGCCGTGGCCAACCACAACAGCGCCGAACAAATTGTAATCACCGGTTCCCCCGAAGGGGTTGCCGCAGCAGAACAAGCCGCAAAGAGCCTCGGCGGCAAAGCCATCGCCCTGAAAGTCAGCGGCGCCTGGCACAGCCCCCTCATTAAGGGCGCCGAAGGGGAGTTCAGGACCTTTTTGGAAGATATCCCCTTCAAAGCGCCCCAATGCGACATCATCCACAACGTGACCGCCGCCACCGAACCGGCCCCGGAACGAATCAAGGCCCTTATGGCTGACCAGCTTTGCAATCCCGTGCGCTGGTATGACTCTGTATTGAAAATGATCGAAAACCGGACGGAGGTCTATGTTGAAATCGGCCCCGGCCGGGTTCTGACGGGTTTGCTGAAAAAAATCCTGCCCGCTGAAGCCAACGCCCGGGTTTACAATGTCCACGATTTAAAAACCCTGGAAGCATTCATTCAGGCTGAAGGCTGAAACAAAACAAGAGCATGTCACCGAAAATCAAACCCCTCCCCCTTGGGCAGCTGTGTTTGCAGCCAGGTTTCAGCCCATTGGAGGGAGGGCTCACTGGCGAATTG
>JBFFHG010000230.1:0-6068 GCA_041557055.1 Desulfosarcinaceae bacterium | reverse complement strand
TTTGGCTGCTTGTTTCATTTTTATCTGTGCGCCCAGTGTCCTCTGTGGTGTGAAATGGTTACGTTGCCGTATCGGCAAATCCGTATGCCCGGCGCTGCTCACTGGCGCATGTAACCCGCCATGCTGAGCGCCATGACATCCAAGGTTAATCTCAAGTTGGCCTTGGCTGCAATATCTTTTTGAGCCTTTTCCACTGCCGACCACATGGCCAGCAGAGCTCTGTCGTCTATTGCGGATCGCACATCCTCCAGGATTCTCCTATGGTCCCCATTGATCAAAAGGCCAGGATGATACGGGAAGATGCAAAGATCCCGGATCCATGTTTTCAGAATTTCAAGCAACGCCTGAATCTGATCTTTTTTCTGGGCCAATTGGGCGGCAAAGGTCAACGCCATGGCCATGGATCGCCGGCCGTCGGGGTGTTCCGGCCGTTGGGCCAGACCGGCGGCGCGGATCAGCCAATTTCTGCGTTCCTGCCAGACAGTCATGGACAACTGCCGGGCTTTTGTCAAGCTCCCCTCCGATAAAGTTGCGGCTCTCTTCGCAGATTCATCGGTAATTTCCGAACTCTCCTTGAGGAGGGCAACAATATCCTGCGGGCTCAACGGATTAAAGCGCAGATGCCGGCAACGCGACACGATGGTGGGCAGCAGGTCCGACGTCTGCAAGGCCGTAAGGATCAGAACCGTGTTTCGCGGCGGCTCTTCAAGTATTTTCAGCAGTGCGTTGGCTGCTTCGGGGTTCATGGCCTGGGCCTGGGCTATGATGACCACCCGATGCTCGGCGCTGAACGGTTTCATGGTCAATGTGCCGAGCAGTTTGCGGATCTGATCGATGCGCAGATAGTTGCCCTGGGGCTCAATCACGGGAATATCCGGATGGTTGTTCGATAGTATTTGGCGGCATGACCGGCACTTACCGCAGGGATTGTCTGAAGGGAGCGATTTGTCCCGGCAATTGAGGGCCATGGCGACAACTCTGGCCGCCGTACGTTTGCCGACCCCCTCCATGCCGGTAAACAGCAAGGCGTGGGGCAGGGTACGGTTGCGCAAGAAGGTTTGCAAAAGCCGGACAGGAAGGTGTTGTCCTATGATGGTTTCAAATCCAGGCACGGTAATGTCTTCGGCCAAGCAGACGACAAGCCATCTCAAAAAAGTCTTTTGGCCCAATATCTTTGTTGGATCCGAATTTCAAATCCTCGACATACAGGCGCATGCCTGCGGTTTGAAACTCGAATCCGCCTCGATCTTGAACCAAAATCCGTTTTTTGAGATGGCTTGTCATCAACAAAAACCTCATCCGGCAGGCGCTTGTTTGAGGCATGGGCCGGGGCAATTCCAATATAAAAGTGTTGAAGGCTTATAAATCAACACGTTCTTTAAGCTCTTTGCCGGATTTGAAGAACGGGAGTCTTTTGGGGCGGATGGTCACTTTTTCACCGGTTTTTGGATTCCGGCCCACATAGCTTTTGTAGGTTTTGACATAAAAACTGCACAATCCCCGAATTTCAACCCGTTCACCGCGCGCCATGGCATCGGTCATCGTGTCAAAAAAGATCTGTACCACTTTGGCGGCTTCGCTCTTAGAAATCCCCGCTTGATTTTTGAGTGCGGAGATGAGCTCCAGTTTGTTCATAAAGCCTCCTTTGCCAATCAATCGTTCGTTCCCACCTTAGCTTGATCTATAAAATAGATCTGTATAAAAAGTCAAGGAGTTATGATATTATATCAAAGGCGGCCGCCTCTGGCCGTTTCAAATACCCGTTGGGATGATCAGGCTCTGACCGAGGCGTTTGATAAAAAAAAGTAAGGGCCACGGAAAAAAGTTATGTTCCAATAGGCGCCTTGATTTGAATGCGGCTACCCCGGTATCGCCGGCGGCATTTTTTCCACATCTTCGACATTCACCTCAACTGCCGCGAATTGGCTCAGGGCTTCAATAAAGACCACAATGCGGCCCTGTCCGCCATAGCGCTCAAAAATACCCACCACGCCGGTAAGGGGGCCGCTGGTGACCATGACGCGATCACCCGGTTTGAATTGAAAGCCCGTGGTTACGGGGTGTTCGGAGGCCACCATGATTTTAAGGGACGCAACGGTGTCATCCGGTACGGATACCGGCCCCTGATTGTTGCCCAGCAGCTTCACTGCGCCGACGGTTTTAACGATTTCCAAATGATGGTCGGCACTCAGATCCGTTTTGACAAAAATGTATCCGGGAAAGAGGGGGACCCGGATTAACTTTTTTCGATCCTTGCGCTTGCTCGGGACGGTGATTTTGGGCAGAAAGACCTCCACCGATTTTTTGAAAAGGTTGTCATGAACTACATTTTCGGCCCTGCTTTTGGTGTGCAGGGCATACCAAGAGGGGATTAGAATATCTGCAGGCATGGTACGTTGTCCCTTTAAGTCTTTGATAGTTACAAGCCAATGTCGTTAACAAAGTGATATCTGATTCAGAAATTCAGTGAAGAGCGGTGAAGACGGCCTGCATGAGCATGTGGGCCAGCACCATATGTGTATCTTCCACCTGTTGCATGTCATGGCTTTTGACCACCAGGGCCAAATCCGCCAGTTGGGATAGTTTGCCGCCGTCAAAGCCGCTCCATCCCATGGTTTTACCGCCATTGGCCGCCGCGTGGCGGATGGCGCGCAACACATTCTCCGAATTGCCGCTGCCCGAGATCCCGATGACCAGGTCATCGGGGTTGAAAAAATTCTTCAACTGCTCTTCAAATACGGCTGCATAGGAGATGTCGTTGGCCAGGGCCAACATGGTGGGTATGTTGTCATTCAAGCAGATCATTTTAAATTTTCGGGACAGATCAAGGCAACAACCTTTATTGATGTCGCAGGCCAGGTGGGAGGCGGTGGCCCCACTGCCGCCGTTGCCCATCACAAATATGTTGGCCTGCCGGGTGTAGGCATCCAGAACGGCGCGCACCACAAGGTCGAAAGTCTTGAAGTCAAAGGTGTCCAGAACTTGTTTGAGCCTGGCGATATATTTTTTTCCCAATCGGGTGAAATCCATTTGTCAGGTCCTTGTTCAGGTGTCAAAGCAGATAGTATCGCAAAAGCCATTTTTACATATCTATTGTTTTTTGTATTGTATTTTTCTCCTCGATTTGCGGTGGCCATTGGTTCAGGGACTCTTTGTAGGCCTCGGGCGTCCCGATGTCCTTGAGATAATCGGGCGCAATGTGAAAACCGAACATCTTTCCCGTCAGCCGGGGTAAGATGTGATGCCCCAGATCCAGAACGCCCTCCCTGCCGGCGGCCGAATCCGCCATAAAGCTGAATATTCCGCTGCCGGCGATATAGACGCCGCCATTGGCCAGGTCGCTCTCGGGCTGTTGGGGCTTTTCCGCAAACCTGACAATTCTATGGTATGCATCAAGGGTAACGATTCCGCAAGCACGGGGGTCCGGCGCCTTGATCAGTCCCATGGTCAAAATTCCCCCCATTATACTGATATTGTAATGAAAATCAATCATTTTAGAAAAATTCAGATTGGTCAGGTTGTCGGCATAGGCGATGACAAAGTCCCTTTGTCCGGCGACAAAATTCCTGTTATCCCATAGGGTGCCGGCACTGCCCCGCAGTTGCGGTTCATAGACGGTATGCAGCTCCATGGGGGTAAGCGGACGGGTTTGGGCCACAAAGTGCGCCACTTGATCGGCATGATGGTGGGTGTTGATCAATACGTCCGACACACCGTGCCGCGCCAGCAGGTCGATCCAGATTTTGAGCAATGGCGTACCGTGAATCGGGATCAGGCATTTGGGATGCCGGTCCGTAAAAGGTCTGAGGCGGGTGCCCTTGCCGGCGGCCAGCAAAAACGCTTTCATGATCGGTTGCCGCTTTTGCGAATGACATTGAGCCGGCGCATGTGCTTTTCAGCATACACCAGAATGTCGTCCTTCTCTTGCAACGCCGTCAAATAATTCCAGTAATCCCTTATGCTGTCTGCCACGCTGCGTTGGGGGGTCCAGCCCAGGGCCTGCAATTTGCGCGTGTCGGAAAAGATATGGCGCGTATCCCCATAGCGATAATAGCCGCCCATGCGGGCGTCGATATGTTTGCCCACCTGGTTTTGGATGGCCTCATAAAATTGGGAAACACTCCAGGCCGTTCCCCCGCCGACGTTAAATACCTGGTGGTCGGCGCTCTCCAGCTCCAATACGCGCAGATTGGCATCCACCACGTCCTGAATATTGACAAAGTCTCTAATCTGCCGTCCGTCCTCATAGATGGTTGGCGTGTGATCGAAATAGAGGGATAAAGCGAAAATCCGCATGGCTCCGGAATAGGCGTTGTAAAAGGATTGGCGCGGCCCCTGAACAATGGAGTAGCGCATGGCCACCGATGGAATATCGTAGCGCCGGCCCAACTGGATGGCGATTTGCTCCTGGGAATGCTTGGCCAGTGCATATTGGTTGCAGGGATGGATTACGGTCTCATCCGAAGGGCACCACTGCAGGGGCGTGCCGCATTGCCGGCAGCAATGCTCCCATTGGCCCCTGGACAGTTGCGCTTCCAGCCGGATTTCGGGATAGAGGTCGCGGCTTTTGCAGTTTTCGCAGCGATAGCGGCCTTCGCCCATGACCGCCTGACTGGCGGCGACAACCACTTTTTTGACCCGGTGCAGTTTGGGTTCAGCCACCAGGATCTCATAAAGCAGGGCCGTGGAAACGGTGTTTACGGAAAAAAATGTTGAAAAATCGGGCAAATAGTCCTGGTAGGCGGCCAGATGGTAGACCGCTTCAACACCGTTGAGCGCTTTGCGCCATGCCTCGGCGTCGCGCACATCGCCCCGGATGAATTCGGCTTTGGGATTGAGGTAGGCCGGTTTGCCCTTGGGATGCACCGATGGTTGCAGGTTGTCCAGTATGGTGAGCTCATGGCCCTTGGCAATCAGCGCATCGGCCGTATGGGAGCCGATAAAACCGGCGCCGCCGGTGATCAGTATTTTCATGGTTGCAGGTCGCCTCTATCTGTTATTTGGTGGCTGTTATTTGCTGGAGTAACTCCGGTCATCGAAGATCACCTTGCTGCCGCACTCTTCGATCATAAAGGGCAGCTCGCGAAATTCCGCCATGGCTTCGAACACGTTGTTCTGGTTTTCACGGGGTACGATCAGGAGCAGAAAGCCGCCGCCGCCGGCTCCGCAGACCTTGCCGGCCAATGCGCCGGCATCTGTGGCCCTGGCATGCATTTTGGCAATCACCGGGTTGGAGATGCCCGATGCCATCTGCTGTTTCATCTGCCAGTTCCGATCCAGCAAAAGGCCGCATTGACCAATGTCGCCCTTTTTCATGGCCTGGGCGAATGGCTTCACCAGATCCACCATGGCCGCCATGGTCTTGCGTTTTTCCCGGGCATTCAGGTTGGACTGCTGGCGGTTGAGGATCTCATTGGCGCTGCGGGTAATGCCGGTGAAATAGAGGAGCAGGGATGAGGCGAATTTTCGCGCGATGCCGTGCTCCGTTTGAATGGGTATGCGCTGGGTTGTGTCATCTTTATTAAAAATAAAGTGGTTTACGCCGCCGTAAGCTGCCGCATGCTGGTCCTGCCGACCGATGGGTTTTCCCAGGATGTCGATTTCAATTCGGCAAGCCTCCCGGGCCAGTTGCTCCGCTGTCACCAGGACATTCTGGTACGCATACAGGGCGTGCAGCAGGGCTACCGTAATGGAGCTGGAGCTGCCCAGTCCCGAACCGCTGGAGGGGATGTCGGCCAGGGTGGTGATCTCGATCCCCTTTTCAACTCCGGTGATTTTCATGGCCTCACGCACAAGATCGTGCTGAATCTCATCCACGTGAGAGACGGTCTCTTTTTTGGAGTAGTTGATATAGATCAGCTCGTCAAAACGCTCTTTGACGATGGCGTAGACAAATTTATCGATGGCCGTGCAGATCACCTCTCCGGTGCTGTGGGCGTAAAACGCCTTGAGGTCGGAACCGCCGCCTACAAAGCTGATGCGCAAGGGCGTTTTTACAACGATCATTGGGTAACAGTCCTTTATTTTTGGAAGTCGGCGCTATTGACCAATATGTCAGGGCCCCGCCT
>JBFFHG010000229.1:0-6068 GCA_041557055.1 Desulfosarcinaceae bacterium | reverse complement strand
ATGATCTTTGGCCTGAAGACAGGCCGGAACTCCCGCAACTGCGGTAAGTAAAAACAAAACCGCCGGCCATAACACCCATTGCTTCAACATATTGCCCCCCAATCCCCAATCAGCGCTTTGCCGGCTGCACACAGCAAAACAGCATCTGACAGGCATTTTCCAAATAACATGGCGCAGATATAAAGAAATCCCATAGAAGTGGTTTAAAAACCGCCCCTCGGGCCCAAAGTCTGTGTTGGAAGCCTTTGGAACCACTTCTAAGCAGCACAGGCTTCAGCCGGTGTACATCTTGTCTGAATTCGATTTTTATTAAAGGTGGTGCGGCATTTTCATAATGCCGTTGGGGGAATCAAAAAAGCAAAGCGTACTGTATGGAGGGCCGACGATTTTGTCAAGCACTTCTTGGACGGAATAAATTTGTTCCTGATCCGGCGGACGCAGGCACAAAATTGTTTTTGGTTTTCCATGGAAAGTTGAAGAGTAATTTATATAAGCACATCCGTATGTTGATCGGTTACGCCAAACGGTACGGATCATCCCCGAAACGCATGACCATGAAACCTTTCAGTCCCGGGCTTTCTCCGAAGCCGGATCAGGCACCGAGCGGCCGGTTTAAAAACTCTCCAATTTTTCGGTAAGCGGATTGGCACGTCTCTTTCACAAGACTCTCCATATTCAGAAAAGCGTGAATCATATCGTCATAGTGCAGGTGCTCCGCATAAACTCCGGTTGATTTCACCTTTCCCGCGTAGGCCACACCCTCATCCCGCAAGGGGCAAAACCCGGCCGTAAGCACAAGTGTTTCCGGCAAACGGCGTGAAAACTCCATATGCAGGGGGGAGGCGGCCTTTCGATTTTCTCCCTTTTGAAAATAATTATCAAAATACCATAGAATTTTGTCTTTCTCCAGAAAGTACCCCGCCCCATACTCTTCTACGGAGGGCGACTGCAGGGTGTAGTCCAGGCTGGGATAAATCAAAACCTGGCGCCGGATACTCAGGCCGGCATCGTGCTGGGTCAGGTGGGCAACGGTGGCGCACAACGCCCCGCCGCCGCTGTCTCCGGCCATGGAAAGCCGGGGATCATAGATAAGGTCCCTGCCGTCAAGGGTGGCATAGACATTTTTGACCACATTGCAGGCATCGATAACCGCCGCCGGGTAGGGACACTCCGGTGCAAGGCGGTACTCGGCGGAAGCCACGATATGTCCGGCGGCCAGGGCCAGCTTGCGGCAGATGGCGTCATAAACGGAAACATTGCCGGCCATGTGCCCCCCACCGTGAAAATAGACCAGGACAGGAAGCCGTGCGCCAAAATCCGGGTGATAAATTCGCACCGGAACGCTATAGGGCAATGCCGCCACAATGTCATCCCGAACCCAGGACACATCCGGCCGGTCGGTTACCAATCCCAGGGTCAGAGCGGCCAATCCCTCCCTGACGTTGACAGGGGTGGCTTTGAAGCCGGATTTGGCCATCTCCTGTTTCATTTGGTTGAATTGCGCCAACCATCCAACCAGTTTGGGGGAAACAGATCCCATGTTCATCTCCTTTCGAAACGGAAGCGTTTCTGAAAAAACTTGACAATCAGAATCATCGTTCATTATTAATAACGCTTTCACAAGCGACGATCAAGAAGATCCCAAAGCACATTTTCAGGCAGCCTCGCTGCTGATTCAAAGCCAAAACAACAGCGCCATGAAGGCCCCAATGCATCAACCGGTTTGCATGGCTTTTTCTTTTGTCCGACGGATAGAACCATTTTCAAATTGTCAACCCCTGAATGAGGAGACCATGATGTCTGAAGAAAAAATAAATTTTTGGGAAAATCATTGGCAATCGGCCATCAAGCAGTCGCCACTGCGCAAACATCTGAAAACCGACAATATGCAACGCTGGAATAAAATGGCCGCCGGTTTTGCCGAACGCACATCAGACCAGGAGTCCGAAGAGAAGCGCTTGAAAACCATTCAATGGCTCATGGCGCAAGGTGCCCTGACACCGGGGGCCCGGGTGTTGGATATCGGTGCGGGGCCGGGCAACTGGTCGCTGCTGCTGGCCCAAAACGCCGGACACGTTACCGCGCTGGAGCCGGCCGATGCCATGGCCGATATCCTGCAAGGCAGAATCGACGCCGACGGCATCGCCAACATCACCATCGACCGGCGCACCTGGCAGGCCGTGGATCTTGGCGTGGACCACTGGCAAGGGGCCTTCGACCTGGTGTTCGCCTCCATGACACCGGGGATCGACGGCCCTGCCAATTTACGCAAGATGATGGCCGCCTGCCGAGGCTTTTGCTACCTGAGCGCCTTTTCCGGTCGCGGCTGGCAGCAATGGTACGGCGACCTTTGGCGGGCCGTGTTCAACGAATCCCCGGACGGATATCCCGGCGATATCATTCACCCCTTCAACCTGGTATATGCCATGGGCTATCGGCCCGACCTGCAGTTCAACTTCTGGGAACGCGAGATCACCTTGACGCGGGATAAAGCCATGGAAGACTTCTGCATCCATCTGGAGGCGTACACCGAACTGACCGATGAGGTAACGGCAAAGGTAAGCGCTTTTTTGGACGAACAATGCCGGAACAGCACGTTCACCCACCAGCGCGATGGCTGCCAGGGAATGATGGTGTGGAATGTAAACGAAAAGGTGCAGGCGGCATAAAGGAAGGTTTCAGCGTGCGCAATGCATTGCGTAGCGTCCCCCCATACAATCTTTCACAAAAAAAGGAGTCCCTTATGTTTCGAAAAAAATACACCGGTCTGACAACAGTGATTCTGTTGGGCACGGCTTTTTTTCTGATCACGGGCGGTCTGTTTCATCCCAAGCCGGCCCAAGCATCTTCCGGCAACAGCGAATATTGTTTTTGGCAAAAAATGGGGGCCCGGGCCGCCCTCAAGGCCGTCGCCATGATGCGTCAACAAAACATCCGGCTTGACGCCGATGACGGCATCGCAATAACCAACGCCGGCTATGCCGAAATTCACGGCCGCGCCACAACGGGCGCACTGGATGGAGTGAGCCGCGCCTTGGCAGTCGGTCGGGGCAACCACACTCTGGTTGAAGTTCACAGCGCCCCGGCCTCAGCGCTTTGGTTTGCCGTTTATGATAAAAAGTCAGGCACCTGTGCTTATCTCCAGGTCGATCCCGATTCGGTCGGCGCTGCGGATGATCTGCGCTCTCTCGAAAAAGAGAATCTTTTTTCCCTAAAGGTCCTGGAGAGAATCAATGCCGAACACCTTTATGAAAATGCCGAATCATATGCTGAAAAATTCGACCGCAGGATCTTCGGCGGAAATGAATTCAGAATTGTCACCATTGCCAATGCCGTGGCCGCCGGAGCACCGACGTGCGCCGTGCGATCCTTTGAATTCCATGATCACTACTGCCCGGGCGTCACTTCCGGTATTCTGATGGCCCTCTATCTCAAAACATTCTTCCCTTTGGCGTCGGGCGGAAGCTATTTTGTCCAAACCGTCCGGCCCTGGTGTAAAGAGGATGGCCTGCTGGTGATGTTGAACACCACACCGGGAAAAAGAGGCTACGCGGTCACCTACCCCACGGATGAAGATATCGCCGGCTGGCCGGATTGGGCCCAAAACGCCGCCACCATCGTTTACCGCAGGAACCCTGATTCTGACACCTGGGACGGCGTGGTATTAGGGTACGAAGGGGGTGATACGGGCTGTCCGGATTACGGTCACAGCGTGATGAACAAACTGTGCGCCGATTTGTGGCAACTGGAGCGATTGGATCAACCTGAAAATTTCATCCCGGTCCTCAAGGCGTTCAAGCTGCCCGAGGGTGGTTCGCCGCAAGATTACGCCCGTCCCGGGGTCGATCCCATACTCGCCGTGGAACAGTCCGCGTCGGAAAAAACAAAATAAAATTAAAGGTGATGATGCAGGAACAATGGCTGTGCCGCGCTACGCTGAAAAGGAGATCGTGTTTTGTTATGGAAAAAAGGGAAGCTGTTTGTTGCGTTGATTGTGTGCTGTTTCGAATGTAATTCAGCTTCATGGGCCGACGAAAAGCTTCCGCCGATGGAGGTGCGGGCCACTGTGGCCGATGCCGATGCGTACAGCTCGCCCGTGACCGCTGTGATCAACCCTGAAAAACAGATCCCCGCCGGTCAGATCAACGACCTGACCGACCTGCTGAAATTGAGCAACGCCATTTACATTCAAGATTCATCCTACGGCAAGCAACTGTTCCTGCGCGGCATGTCAGACCAGGAGATGCGCATTCTGATCAACGGTATGCCATTGGGCCAGTTGGGCAAATACTACGCCCGGTCGGTGGCATGGGAGGCGATCCCCATGGAGAATATCGAGCGCATCGAGGTCATCCGCGGCGCCGGATCGGCCGAATATGGCAACACCTTGGCAGGCACCATCAACATCATCACCAAAAAAGGCAAAAAAGCCTCGCAGGGCGCAGCCTCGGTCAATTACGGCACTTTCAACGATTTCAGGGCCGACGCCGCCAACGCCGGATCGACGGGCAAACTCAACTGGACCCTGGGCGGCGCCTACCGCAACCGCGACGAATACCTGAACAACAACGACATCGCACAATGGAACGCCAATGGATCACTGGGGATGGACATGGGCCCGGCCGGAGAGTTGCAACTGACCGCCTTTACCGTCAAGCGCCAAGAGGGTCTGACTTTGGACCATCGGGTCAACTGGAACGTCTGGAGCGATTCATTCGGATTTGAGGAGGGCAGCACGACCAATCAGGAAACCCATACGTTGATAGCCGCCTACACCTCAGGTTGGCTGGATCTCAGCGTCTCTTATATCCGGAACATGCGCGACGACGACTACGTAAATTCCAACCGGGCGGCGGGTGACTATCAAGATTACAGCTTGGATTTCAACACCCCGGCAGTCAAGGCCAAACTGCATCACAAATTCGGTGACCATCGCCTGAAGCTGGGGGCGGAATACGCCTGCGGCGATGCCCGGGCCGATTGGGTCTACTATATGGAAAGCGCCGGGCACGTGGACTGGAAGCAGGACCTGGCCGGGGCGTTCCTGGAAGATTCCTGGCAGATCCGGCCCAAAATCAACCTGACCTTGGGCCTGCGCTACGATTACTTCGAGAACAGAGCCACAAGTTGCGGCGAAAATCCCGAAACCCATACAGCGCTTACACAGAGCCAATGGTCGCCCAGGGCCAGCCTGACCCATGACCTGCCCGCCGACTGGCAGGTCTTTGTCTTTGCCGGCCGGGTATTCAAGGCCCCCACCCTGGCCGACCTGTATCGCTGGCACGGCAGCTACAGCCTGAAATCATTTGCCGGACGCGCCGTGCTGCGGTCCTATTACGGTCTCAACCAGGCACCGGGCGCGCCGGCCGGCCTCATTCCGTCCCAATACATTGAGAGCTGGCAAAACCTCATCGGCCAGATCAAACCCGTCAAGGGCTGGGACTATGAGGTCGGCCTCAGGCACTCCGGCGCCGGCCACGCCATCCAGGCCAACCTGTTCTATCAGGATCTGCAAGACTATATCAATGTCTATCCGGTCTCCTATCCGCCGACCTACAATGTGGACCATGTGCGCATCTGGGGCCTGGAGCTGTCCGGCGTTTATACCATTAACGACCACATGGAAGCAGAAGCCGTCTACACCTGGATGGAAAATGAAAAAGAGGGCGACAAGATCATTGAAAAAATCTACGGCAAAAATGAATTGTTCAACGCGCCCGATCACATCCTCAACCTGACCTTGCGCAGCCGCCCGGTGACGGCCTTTTCACTGGAGTGGCAATCCCGGTTTGTCTCCGGCCGCTTTGCCGGCGGTGCGCCCGGCGTGCCGCCCCAGGCGGCCGCGGCCAATCCCCAATACAACCCCATGTACGAACTGGACGCCTATTGGCTGCACAACCTCCGGGCTTCCTACACCATCCAGTTGGCTAAAACCGATGTGACTTTTTGCGCCGCTGTGGAGAACATCTTCAATGAAGAGTGCTATATCAGACTGGACTATCCCCTGCCCGGGACGTTGATCTACGGGGGCGTGAAGTTTACATTTTAGATAGCCCCCATCCAATTAT
>JBFFHG010000228.1:0-6070 GCA_041557055.1 Desulfosarcinaceae bacterium | reverse complement strand
TCGTCTCCTCAACGGCAATCCAAAGGTCGCAGCCCCTTTTTTTCATGGCATGCCCTGCGTTGGTGCATAGATTCAAAAGCACCTGGTGAATTTGCACCGGGTCCGCAATGACCGTGGAAGCGGATCGAAAATCCTGGTGAATTTCGATGGTGGTCGGCAGGCTTGCCCGCATCAATTTGAAGGCTTCTCTGATGACCGGGTTGAGATTAATGGGGCGGTTATCGCTCTCACTCTGGCGGCTGAATGCAAGAATCTGCAGGACAAGCGCTTTGGCTCGATTGGCGGCCTTCATGGCCTGCTTCAGCCGTTTGGCGGTTTCGCCTGACAGCTCCGGGTCTTCAAGGGCAAGTTGTGTATATCCCATGATGCCGCTGAGGATGTTATTGAAATCGTGAGCTATTCCACCGGCAAGCGTACCGATGGCCTCCATTTTTTGGGCCTGCCGCAGATCCTTTTCCAGGAGAACCCGGTTGGTGTCGTCCAGAAAGTAACCGCTGATCTCCTTGAGACGCCCCTCAGGGTCGAAATTTCCGATGAGGTTTGCGATGCAATACAATGGGCGGTTGTCGCGCCTGACAAGCGCCAACTCAATGCGTTCCAGCTTGCCTGCCTTCTGAAGCCGGGTCAGAAGCTGTTGGCGAGTCTCCTTGGATGGATAAAATCGCTCCACATTAACGGATTTGATCTCATCGGCCGTTTCATAACCGAACATCCTGACAAAGGCCGGGTTGCAGTGGATAATCCGGCCGTCGTATGAGGTGAGGAAGTCGCCGGTGATATCTTCATCGAAAAACCGGCGGTAGCGCTCTTCGCTTTGTCGCAGATCCGCCTGGGTCTTTTGGAGTGTGCTGATATCCAGAAAACTCTCAATCAGATATTTGCGCCCGTTGCGCTCGGTCTTTGTAACGCTTTTTAAAATCGGCAGTGTCGCGCCGCCGGGCCTGAGCAGTTCCCGTTCGGACAAATCAATGGCTTGCTGGTGATCGATCACCGGACAATTGCCCATCTCCTTGGGACATACCAGTCGATGACAGATTTGGCCGATAATCTGTTTTCGCTCCCGCTGGAAAAGGGCCGCGCCAGTGGCGTTGACATCCACAATGCGACGCGCTTCAACGTCCACGACCATTACACCGCAGTTGATGGAATCCAGTACCTGGCGCAGATAGCGCTCATTTTCCTGCAAGGCGGATTCGGCTGATTTCTGATCGGTCAAATCCTGCCCGACCAACTGATATCCGGATGCTTCCACCGAAGATCCGGGCAGATGGCGCAGATGCCATTGAATCCAACGATCCTCTCCTTTGGGGGACCCGGCTGAATATTGAACCACTTCACCGGCAATTTTTTTCCCGCTGTTTTTTGCTTCGGATAGAACCTGCATGGAAAAAACCGGTACAATTTCCGACAGGCCTCGGCCGACAAATGCGGTTTGGGCGCTATTGAAAAACCGGCAAAAAGCCCCATTGACAAATGTCAGAACACCTTGCGGGTCGGTGCGGCAGATCAATTCGTTCTGATCTTCAACAATGGCCCGGTACTGTTTTTCACTGTCGATACGGCCCAAATAACATTGGTTGAGGGATTCAAGCATGGTATTGATGCAGCCGGACAGCAGGCCGATCTCGTCACTATTCTTGACATGGAGCCGCCCGGCCCGGTTGTCGGACCGGGTCAGATCGGTGACCCGCCGCGCCAGATCCGCCAACGGGCGGAGAATGAAACGATCCATCAAAAATACAAGCAGCGCAATGAAGGAGAGCCCCAGGAGGGACATGGCCAACGCATTTTGCCGCCATGTGATCAGACCGTATTGGTAAATATCCCGATTTTTGGCCGTTTCCAGGATAAACGCCGATCTGCCGGTCAGGTCGGCCACCAGGCCGTACCCGGCAATCATCCGGGAATTGACCGGGATTGCATAAATCCCGCCGCCAGCCCTCAAGGCCGCAATAATTGTCTCCGCCGGGCCCTTTAATTGAGGCGCTTCAAAACCATGAATTGTAAAATCCGATTCCGTGACGGTGCCGATTCTTTGGATCTCGCCGCCATCCAGAATTCGGCCCAGGATCAAGGCTCCACGGATGGGGCCTTTAAACTCACTGGTGACAATGGGATGTGACGTAACCAGAAGGGGCAATGGCGGTGTGGCCGTTAAGAAACCGGAAACCCGGCCATGTGCATTGGTATGGCCCAGCAGGGCCGGTTGCGCCGTGATCGCCGCCAAAACGGCCTGGCGTTGGACCACGGGACGCGCCGTGTTTAATTCAAAGAACCGGCTGTAAACCAGCTCACCCTTGTCATTGAAAAAAAGCATGAAGTTCAGGCGCAAATTGGAAAAGGTGGAATCCGCCAGATTCTCTTCAATGTAGGCCGGATTCAGATCCTTCACAAACCGGTAGGTATTGTCCCAAGGCGCCCAATCAGCGGCCATGGCGTCCAGATTGTCCAACTCGTGTTGCAGTCCGTTCAGAATTCGCTTGACCTGGAGCTCCGTCTCTTTGACTTCCAGTTGGGCGAAACGGCCGGTAACCAAAAAATAGGAGGTGGAGGTCAATGCCGCCAGAAGGACCAGCACCACAATGGTGACGATCGCAAATGTTTTGGTTCTGATTCTCAATTGATTGTCGATTCCTTCATACCACCATCGGCTTAACGTCCAGGTGCGCAAGGGTCCCAGTTCATTATCGACTGGCCAGGGTAAGACTTTAGTGCTGCGAACCGCATAACTATGCTTTACAATAGCCAATTCATGCACCAGACCCTTGACGCCGCCGCCTGAATGAGGTTTACTTCGTTTCAGTCCTCCCAGCGGTCGGAAGCCGTGCCGGACCTTGGAAACCGGGTCACCCTGATTGTGGCCCTGGAAAACACACAGAATAAACAAAAGAAACAGGGAGACCAATGCCATGTTCATCGTCACAGCCGCCCAGATACAGGAGATGGATCGCCGAACCATTCAGGAATTCGGGATTCCCGGCCGGGTGCTCATGGAGTGCGCCGGGCGGGGTGCAACCAGGGTTTTTATGAAACGTATTTACGGCAATGGACCCGGCTCTGTGGGTGTCCTGGCCGGACGGGGCAACAACGGCGGCGTCGGCTTTGTCATGGCGCGCTATCTGGCCCAGATGGATGTCGATGTAAAGGTATTTCTGCTGGCCAAAACCGACAGCGTGAAGGGGGATGCGGCCGCCAACCTGAAATTGCTGGCGGCCGCCCATGTCCCGGTGGTCGAGATCCCCGCTGAAACCGACCTCGCTGCCCATCTCAGTGATATGAAACATCAGACCTACTGGATCGATGCCCTTTTAGGCACGGGGCTCAACGCCGATGTCAAAGGCCACTATCGTGAGGTCATTGATCTTATCAACACCTTCAACCGCCCGGTTCTGGCCGTGGATATCCCTTCGGGACTCAACGCCGATACCGGCCAGCCCTGCGGCGCCTGCATTCAGGCCGCAGCGACGGCCACATTCGCTTTTCCAAAAATAGGGCATGTGAGTTATCCGGGCGCCCAATACTGCGGCCATGTGGAAGTTATCGATATCGGAATTCCGCCGGCCATGGTCAAGGCCGCCGAAGTCCGCCAACAGCTCATATCGGCCCTTTCCGTTCAGGCTCTGCTGGGACGCCGCCCGCCCGACACCCATAAAGGCCGCAGCGGCCATCTGCTGGTCATTGCAGGTTCCACGGGTAAGACCGGCGCTGCGGCCATGACCGCCACATCCGCCCTGAGAGCCGGGGCCGGACTGGTCACCCTGGGGGTCCCGAAATCGCTCAACCCCATTTTGGAAGCCATCTTGATTGAAGCCATGACCATTGCCCTGCCCGATCAGGGCACCGGCCTGCTCCTTGAAGAAGCCTTTGATACCATTGTGCATGCAGCCGAAGACAAACAGGCCGTGGCCTTGGGACCGGGTCTGGGCACGGCATCCCACACCCGCAACCTGGTCTCCCGCATCATTCGTGAAATCGATCTTCCCATGGTGATCGACGCCGACGGCCTCAACAACCTGGCCGGGCACATGGGTTGCTTAAAAGGACGTAAAAACGCCACCATATTGACACCGCACCCGGGTGAAATGGCCCGCTTGAGTGACGTGACCACGGCCCGAATCCAGCAGGACCGAATAGGAGCGGCCCGCAATCTGGCCCAATCCAGCCAGACCCATGTGGTGCTGAAGGGCGCCCGGACGGTGATAGCTGAACCCGGCGGCCGGGTCTGGATCAATCCCACCGGCAACCCCGGCATGGCCGCAGGCGGCATGGGCGATGTGCTCACCGGCCTGATTACCGGTATGCTGGCCCAAGGTTGCCCAGCATCGGAGGCCTGCCGAACCGGCGTCTACCTGCACGGGCTTGCAGCGGATATCCTGGCCGGCGCAACCGCCAGAGGATATCTGGCCACCGAAGTGATGAATGCCGTCCCCCGGGCCATTCAACGCGTTCTGACCGATCCGCCGCCGCCGCCGCTGACCTGCCGCTTCGGATGATCGACCACAGATCCGGTAAGGAAAACAAGGTGGCATCTAAAACCATCCACGATATCGTGACCCGAACCGCCGAAGAGACCCGCCAACTGGGAATGCACATCGGTGAAAAGCTTCAAAGCGGCCTGGTCATCCGGCTGACCGGAGATCTGGGCAGCGGCAAAACCTGCTTTGTCCAGGGGTTGGCCGCAGGTCTGGCGGTGCCCCCGGACTATGCCGTCACCAGCCCCACCTACGCCCTGATGCATGACTATCCGGGGCGCCTGCCCCTCATCCATGTGGATCTATACCGCATTTGCGATGAGATGGATGCCGAAACCATCGGAATGTGGGATCTCGTTGACGCCCAAACCGTGATGGCCGTTGAATGGGCGGATCGGATCGAAGATACGCGCTGGCCGCCGGAATCGTTGAAAATAGATTTTCAAACCCTGCCGGACGAGACCCGCCGCATCCAATTATTTGGATATGGACTTCAATCCGCCGATTTGATAAAGGAGACCCTCGCCCTGTGGGACAGATAGCGCAAGCGGATAAAGTTTGGAGGCCCTGAAGAGTGCACAGCAACAGCACGCTTTTCATTGGGCGCTGAAAATTCTTAGACGGGTTGAAGAGGAAAATATGGCTTTAGTCGTTCAAAAATTCGGCGGCACATCGGTCGCCAATATCGATCGCATCAACAATGTGGCTAAACGCGTGGCCCGCGCCTATGACCAGGGCAACGATGTGGTGGTTATCCTGTCGGCCATGGCCGGTGTCACTGACAGCTTGATCGAATTGGCCGGCAAAGCTTCGGCGTCTCCGGACAAAAGGGAGATGGATGTTCTGCTGGCCACAGGTGAACAAACCACAGCCGCGCTGCTGTCCATGATGTTAAACGATATGGGGTATCAGGCCCAATCACTGCTGGGCCACCAGGCCGAAGTGGTGACCGACTGCGTTTACGGCAATGCCCGCATTATCGAAATCGGCGCCAAACGGCTGCGCCAATTGCTGGAGCGCAAAAACATCGTGGTCGTGGCTGGATTCCAGGGCTGCGACATCAAAGGCAACATCACCACCCTGGGCCGCGGCGGCTCCGACACCTCCGCAGTGGCCATCGCCGCGGCACTTAATGCTGATCTGTGTGAAATCTATACGGATGTGGACGGAATCTATACAGCCGATCCCAATATCTGCCCCAAGGCGCGCAAATTGAAAACCATCACCTACGACGAAATGCTCAACATGGCCAGTCTGGGGGCCAAGGTTTTGCAAATCCGATCGGTGGGATTTGCCAAAAAATATAATATTCCTGTGCATGTGCGCTCATCTTTTAGCGAGGAGGAAGGTACCATGGTCGTCAGTGAAGATTCGGGGATGGAGCAACTGGTTGTCGCCGGGGTCACCCATGATAAAAGCCAAGCCCGCGTCACCATTACCAAAGTTCCTGACCAACCGGGCATTGCGGCGAAAATATTCTCCCCCATTGCCGAAGAGGGTGTCATGGTGGATATGATCATCCAGAATACCCGAAAAGGGGGCAAGACCGATTTGACCTTCACGGTCCCCAAGGCTGATTTTAAAGGAACGCTTAATGT
>JBFFHG010000227.1:0-6073 GCA_041557055.1 Desulfosarcinaceae bacterium | reverse complement strand
GTGGCAAAGACGACAACGATACCAACGCTGATAATCAAACCGGATACCCCTCCGAATCCAAAACCGCCTTTTCTGACCGGGGAATATGATATGTTCCCACTGTCAATGAGCTTGTGCCATACCACTGGAAAACCGAACAGCCATATTTTACTGAAAGTAAAAATGCATGATCCGACAAGGGTTTGAGGCCAAAATACCATAGCGGACAGGGCGCCGATAGTGGGAGCGGGAATTAGCAGAATGAGCGCGATAATCGATTTCAATGATTTCATGGATAATAAGTCAGTCCTGTGAAACATAGACCCTCTGACGGGCCTTTGCGGCTGCGACAAGTGCCGGGACATGGATGTCCACGTAGTCATACACTCGGGCGCGTTCAATGCCTTGGACCGGTCTGAGCACCCTGCCCAGATATTGAAGCACCCTGCCGCTGAACCGGACCGGGGTCGCTAAAAAAAGGGTGCATAAGCCGGGGTGATCAAATCCTTCGCCGATGAGCTGGCCGGTGGCAATTAAGATCCTGACCTCTCCCTGATTGAGTTTTTGGATGACCTCCTGGCGCTGGGCCGTGCTCAGGTCGCCGGTAATCATGTGGGCATTGACGTGGTATTTGTGTTTCAGAATGGCTTGCAGGGTCTCGCAATGTTTTTTACGGTCGGAGAGCAGCAGGCAGATGCCGCCTCTGTTTTCCGACTGGGCCTCTTTGGCCACATCCGAAGCGATCAACCGGTTGCGTTCATCGTCAGAGGTAAGTTCGGACAACATTTTGCTGTATTCGTTGACCGGGTCGTAATAGGGTTTGAACGCTGTATTGCGCACCATGATTTCGACATCCAGGATGTGTCCATCTGCCACCAGATGGGATTTGCTGACCTCATGGTGGATATCGCCCAGATGCCAGAATATCAGCCGGGATAGTTGATCCCGGCGCCAGGGGGTTGCGGATAGTCCTAACATAAATTTGCAATCAAAGGCGGTAACCGCTTCGGTAAACGTTCGGCTGGGAGCGCGGTGGCACTCGTCAACGATCAGGTGGCCGATACGGGGCGCCACTTCGTCTGCACATTTATAAAGGGATTGAACCAGCGCCACGGTGACCACCTTTCCCATGCTTTTTTGTC
Source organism: Desulfosarcinaceae bacterium (assembly GCA_041557055.1). Taxonomy (GTDB): domain Bacteria; phylum Desulfobacterota; class Desulfobacteria; order Desulfobacterales; family Desulfosarcinaceae; genus JARRKU01. The sequence goes on along the minus strand of JBFFHG010000227.1, from coordinate 4,952 downwards.
CGCCGCCGATCAATCCAATTTGATCTTTTTGAATCCCCAGGAAGGTATGAATCCTGTCAACCCATTGAAGGGCCAAATCTTTGGTATGCACCACCACTAAGGTCGGTTGGCGTCTCATGGCCACCATATAAAGGGCCATGACGGTTTTACCGCTACCGGTAGGCGCACTTAACGTGCCGAAATCTTTTGACATCATAATATTTACGGCTGTCTGTTGAAATGGTTTGAGAACGCCACCGAAAATGAAATCGACCTGAGGATGTTCACGTCGCCGATCATCGATTTCGATGGGTTCGGCCAGGCGGCGCCCCATCAGAATGAGCTGACGCATAAAGCCACGGGGTATATATAGGCCGTTATTCCCGACCCGGCTGAAAAATTTGAGACGTTTGGGGGTGCCTTTATTCCAGCGTCCCATACGCTGATTTTCAATGTATTTGGGATTGTCGAACTGCAGTTGCTTGATGAGATCGGCGTGAATTTCATCCGGGACCTGGGACAGTTTCAACTGGTTGGAAATAATTACTTTCAATTTAGTTACTCGATCAGTATTTCAAGCGCGCATAAAGGGTCTTCTCAGATGCTTGGCGGGCCTGTTGGAGGTTGGCAATCCCGATGTTCGTTAGCAAGGGGATGAGCTTGAGAAAAATTTGTCCTGTGCCAATGGCATCACCAAGAGCGGTATGACGCCCGACAATTCGTACGCCCAGACGTTCGGCGATAGCGTTCAGACTGTGGTCGTTATGGGCCGGATGCACGATTGCCGACAACAACAGGGTATCCAATACGGGATTGATGAATTTTATGCCTGTGGATGCTTCCTTGAGTTGCAGCATGCGCATGTCAAAGGCCACATTGTGTCCGATCATAACCGTATTTTTGACGAACTGGTAAAACATGGGCAGAACCTGCTCAATGGTCGGTTTATGGTTGAGCATCTCCGGACGAATCCCGTGATACTTTACCGAAGCCCAGGGCAAATGACGATTGGGATTAATCAGTTGATCAAAACGTTCTTCCCGAAGAATTCGACCATTAACGATTCTTACCGCCCCAATTGAGATAATTTCATCTCCGCCCTGAGGGTCCAGTCCGGTTGTTTCGGTATCAAGCACCGTACAAGTCAAATCAGTCAACGGTCGCTGGTCCCATTCCGGTGTCTGCCCGGCCTGCTGAAACAGATTGAAATCATAATATTCAGGCCGGGAATCGGGCAAGATGGTGACATATCCGTCGCTGCTTGCCATCTCCGAACGCTCCAGTGCAGGTATCAAAAAACGCAGTCCGGCGCAACCATTTGCGACATGATGGCGTTGAAGCCATAATTTGGCGCCGTGATAGGTCAGTATGTCCCCAAGGGAGATATCAAATTGAACATCTTGAATGCATGGGATCGTTTCTTTCCAATTTTTAAGATTTTCAACGGATAGGCAGGGGCCTTCCCATAGCAGCTCAAGATAAAGCCAGGCATCGGATTGGTAAAAACGCCCGTGAATTTCACGAACCCCGCTCTGTTGACCGATCTGCTGCAATACGAACAAAAGGCCATTGGTCAAATGGTACATATCGATGCTGATCTGGGCTTTCAGATCCACGGTTTCGATCTGCAGCTCTATTTTTATGACTTCACCGGCCCGATGAACCAGATAGCGGCTCCATTCACCGGCATTTATGGCTGTCAGCGGCCAGGGCCGATTGGGATACCAGGTATTGATGATGTTGTTTTTTGATACCTTTTCAGCGGCCAAATTGGATTCGTGGTGTAGAATTTGAATCAGTTGCCGGCGGTCATGATCGGATTCGAGTGAGTTTTCTTTCAAGAGTTCCGCGGCGGTTTTAATGACGGATAGAGATTGTGTGAGCTGATGCTGCCATGCCTGTAGATTGGTGAAAAGCTCCTGCTCTTTTTTAAATCTGGCCACGGAATCTTCAATGTAGATAATAAAACCGGTTATATGATACTGGCTGTCCAATACCGGCAGAATTTCGGCCGGCACGGCAAGCTTGGAGCGGCCGCCCATCAGAAAACGCTCGCTGACGATGCTCTTGCTTCCGTAAAGTCTATGCCCGATACGTTCAAGCGCCCGCTCAATCAGTGCTTCTTCCACGATTTCAAAGACAGAGCGTCCCAAACCGATCCATTGTGGCTCCCTACCCTCTTGTCGGGCGAAAAGGGTCTTCATCTTGCGGTTGTAGAACACAATCCGTCCCGCCACGTTGCATACCAGGACCCCTTGGGGAAGCCCTTCCAACAATGCCGCTAAAATATCTTTCTCCGTTTCAACGGCATTTCTTGCCAACTGGAGTTGACGTGCTATGGATTGTTCAATGGTGGCTTGCTTTTCAGCGCACTGATTGATGATTCCGGCCAGGCGCATGACATCATAACTACCTGTGGTTTTTATGCGATGTTGTGGATTAACGGTGGTGATCAGTTGGATCTCTTCTGCCAACTGATTGACAGGAATGATATAGAATCTAAAAAACCAGTCCAGGGTAAAGCCGAACGCGGTGAACAGCAGAACCCCGATCATAAAAAAATAAGCAAAATTGTCTTTGACAATGGCGATGAGAACTTTTTGATTTGTTTGCGCAAGTTGCTGCCAGAAAAGGATAACAATGGTTAGCAAAACCAGAAGGGTTACGGTGATCGCCACCGATACAAACCACCAAAATTTATTCTGGGTTTTCAACCTGCCGTCTCACTCGGTTGTGGCTTTGCCTGAAGCGTTCCAATTTGAATGGGGTCCGAATCAATGACTTAAGCCATACGCTATCACGGGATGGATACCTTTCATGCACACAATGTTGGCTTTAAATCAGCTCACACCTTCAATCAAGCGCAAAGCGCGGTATCGGTTGTGTTTTTTGGCTGGCTGAAACACAACATTTTAAAGTGAAAGCAACGGCCTGGCGATCATCTCAACAAACAGATAGGTTATAAACATCAGCACGGTCACCATTATGGAAACCATATAATAATTGCTCCATTTGTGTCGACGTTGATCTGCGGCATGATAAAAGACCGGGCGGCAGCATTTTTGGCACCAGGATTTGTGCAAGGTGGACTCAAATGCATGGCCGCATTTACATTCAACCATTTTTGGTTCAAGGCTGGTTGCCATGGATACCCATCCTTCCATTATATTGAATCTTTCAGGACTGCAATCATAAGGACTCTTTTCGGCCGGCTGTTGAAGCAGCCGGCCGAAATTTGTGTTGCACCAAGTGTTAACCAAAAACACCCCAGCCGAATGAGGCTGTCCAAAGAATGGAAAAAACAACTAAAATGACCATGCAGATATCTTCTTGTTTCATGATGAATATCTCCTTCCCCACGAATTAAGCTTCTTTGACAACGATCATGGTCTCTTTCTCAGCCCGGTCGATCTGAACGGCATTTGTGGTTGCCATCTCAGATTTGAAGGCCAGGGCCCACATCACTACGATACCGACGATCCACCAGGCAATCTGCCAGGACCACAGCGGGGCGAAGCCTGAGAAGGAGAATGCGTTGTTGCCGAGGATGCAGGCCGGGCCGATGGCGAAAAAGTACCACACCGGCACCAGAATCTTCATGGCGTTGCGCCATTTTTGGCCTGATTCCGATGGCGCGTCGATATCGTCAAGAAAGGCGCGCACCTCTGCCTGGCGTTTGATGGTCTCTTCACTATCCCGGATGCCCAATCCGCGGCAAATATATGCCACCGCGAGACCGGCGAAGGTCCCCCAGAAAGCGGAGTGCATGGACAAGGGGTTGGGCCACACATAGTAGGTCAGAAAAACCGCCACCATGCCGGCCAACACCCCCAGGGTGGCGCCGATGCTCGGGAATCTGAATCCCCACAAGCAGCCCAGCAACAGGACATACATCACAAAGCCAAAGGCGGTGGCCAAGGCGCCCAGAATAACAAGAGCGGCGGTTGAGGTCATACCCACGACCAGGGCCGCGATGGTCACAACCGTCGCCAGCAGGCGGTTGACCCAAATCTGTTCTGCATGGCCGGCTTCCTTGCGGATGTATTTGTAATAAACATCCCGAAGCAAAATGGAACCGCCTGTGCCGATATAAGGCGCCGCCGTGGAGTGAATGGCGGCAATGGCGCCCATGAACACCAGGCCCAAGGCAATGCCGGGCAGAAACTCCTTCATGAGGACCGGAACGACAGTGGCTTGGTTGATGCCCTGGAAGGCGGGATGCCCGGCAACTTCGAGAACTTTAGCGCCAAGCCCTTGGAATGCCGTGAAGTAGAACAGGGCGAAACCCACCACAAAGGTGGACATAAATGCCTGCTGCCATGCCAAGGGTTTGGGGGATTTGATGCCAAAGGTCCACATGGTAAACGCCGGAGAGGATTGGATGCCCATCAGGGCGAACATGTAGGTCAGAATCATTACCGATGTCCATGCGGATTCTCCCTTGGCGCCACCCAATCCGAAGTTAATGACACGGGGAACTTCCAACAACTTCTTGTCAAGGGCGTTGACCTGAGCTGCAAATCCGTGCCAGCCGTCAAAATGCGCCAGACAAAAAGCCCCCAGGATGATGATACCGCCGACCAAAAGAACGAACTGGATAACGCCGACCCAGGTGCTGGCCTTCATACCGCCGGTACATACGTAAAACCAGACGATGAAGGCCATAAAAATAGCACCAAAGGTCACCGGCACACCGGCAATAACGTTAAAGAGCGACGCCGAGGCCATCAACTGCACAGCCGAATAGAACATTGAATAAAGGAAGGCCGTCAGCACGGTGAGCCAACGCACGGCTTCCGAATTGTAGTAATATGCATACATATCACCCGGGGTGATAAAACCGTAACGCTTGCCCATCAACCAGGTCCGCTTTGAGAAAAATGTACCGGTAATGGGAATGGTCAACACGTAAAATGAAGCGAACGCATAAACCAACCCGTCACGCCAGATCAATCCGGGGTGGCCGATAAAGG
>JBFFHG010000226.1:0-6094 GCA_041557055.1 Desulfosarcinaceae bacterium | reverse complement strand
CATCCGGTTTGCTGAAAAGATCGGCCTGCCCCATACCATCACCCTGACGGAAGTGGGGCAATACGATCATCTGCTGGCGCAGATTTTTCAGCACAAATCTCATTTGGAAAAAACGGGCCGGGCCGCAGTGGATTTAAAGGCGGCGGCCCTTGATTGGTATGAAACCATATATCGTCCCCTGGTAACCCTCATTCATAAAGGCAATTTGCTGCAGCTTTTTCCCCAACGGACCCTGGATGACCTGTATGCCTATATCTCCTATCACCAATGGGCCTTGGGGCGAAAACGAAAGTACGGCATTGGTATCGACCGTTTGATCCCCAACAACATGGAGGCGTTTCGACAAAAAATGGCCAACACCTGCAAATCGGAATATCCGGAAATGCTTAGGGAAATTACTGCTTTTGTTCTGATGAACGTGGTGGCGAAAAATGAAGGAACCATCATGGACAAGCTTTTCGCCTTGAAAGAGGTGCGCGAGATTCACGCCATTCATGGGGATGCGGATGTGCTGGCCAAAGTGGTTCTGACCCGGGACCTGCTCTCCTCGGATGCGGAAATTATCTCCGAATTCGTGCACCTGCGCATGCGCCAGATCCCGGGGGTCGTCAGCACCAAGACCCTGATTCCGGGACGTTCGATGATAAGAAAATCTGAAAATATCAATGGTGGATGAAGATCTGATTGGGGATGCGTTACTTCATGATGCCATAACGTTTCAGATTGGTTCTGATATACCCCCAGTGCAGAAACAGGTGAATGGCGACCAGAATGATGAAACCCAGTGCGGCCCACTCGTGGACGTCCCTGAAAAAGTGGCGCAGGGTGATCAGGAAACCGTCGTTTGACCTGGGGCCTCTGGGCAATATGGCCCAGTTGATCAGTCCGGTGATGGTGAGAATTGAAAACAAGATAAATGAAAAAATATTGACCAGCCAAAGTTGGTTTGATTTGCCGTTGCTCATAAGAGATCACTCCTAAATGATGAGGGTGTGAAGAAGATATGCATACACTGATTGCGTCGATCTTTCAACCACAGCCTTGTTGTTGAAGTCCCTTTTTCGAGCTGGATCAATCGGGTTTTAAACATCGTTGGCATGGAACAGGAATTTTAAAGTTAATGAATTCGCCTGAAGATGCGCTATGGCAGACCGGCTGCCGGCAAGCCAGCGCCCAGTGCGCCATGGATGCCCAGGTGCCGGGGGGCGTTTACCTCTGTCAGGTCGGCGCGGCGCTCTCCTGCGGCGCTTGCTGCGGTTTGTACAATGTACCGGATTTGTCCCGGGAGAATTTAACCCGCATGCTGGCCCGGCGGACCGAGAGATTTGCCCATACGGCCCGCACGGCGGCGGCCATCGAGGCCTTTGCGCGGGAATCGGAACGTCGTGAGCCGCAGCAGCGGCCGTTTGCGGCATTGCACCACTGTCCCTATATCGGCCTGATCGGGGAGAGGCCGGGCCGGGCGGGGTGCCTGCTGCATCCTTTGGCCGACGGCAATAACGGCGTGGATTTCAGGGGCCTGAGCTATTACGGCGGCATGGCCTGCCGGACCTATTTCTGCGCCGCCACCAAGGCGCTGGCCCCGCGCTGGAAACAGGTGCTGCGGCAAGTTCTGAACCATTGGTATGTTTTCGGTTTGGTGGTCACCGAAAAAGAGTTGCTGACCGCCCTGTTCGAGCACCTCGAAGTCCTGCTGGCCTGTCCCCTGGACGCGGCCGCGGCGCAAAAGCGCCCGGTGGCGGAGAGCCTCGGGCAGTTGTTGAGCCTTAAATGCCGCTGGCCCTTTCGCCCCCCATCCCATGCCACGGCCTGCCATTATCTTTTCAGTGACAATGCCCATCCCAAACCGGAGATCGACTACCATGGCCTGGGCACGACGCCCTCAATCTATGATAAAATTCTTCGTGAGATGCCATCGGCTTTCAATAACCTTGAGGCCTTGCGCCGGGCCGAAGCGTTGATTGCGGACCATATGGCGGCGGCGGTGAAGGCGTTGAGTCAGCCACCAGAGGCGGCGGGCTTGGATCGATACTGACTCGATGAACCCTGTCCCCAATCACACAACACCCACCTTTTTGCCCACCACCCGCGGGGAGCTGCGGGCCTGGGGGTGGGACGGACTGGACGTGATCCTGGTCACCGGCGACACCTATATCGACTCCCCCTACATGGGAACGGCCGTTATCGGCCGGGTGCTGGCGGATGCCGGCTATCGGGTGGGCATTATCGCCCAGCCCGATGTGAACCGGGCCGACGATATCACCCGCCTGGGGGAACCCTCCCTGTTCTGGGGGGTGAGCGCGGGCAGTGTGGACTCTTTGGTCGCCAATCGAACGGCCCTGGGCAAGCCGCGCAAAAAAGACGATCTGACGCCCGACGGGCTGAACGACCGCCGTCCGGACCGGGCCGTGATCGCTTACAGCAATTTGATTCGCCGCTATTTCAAGCAGACCCGGCCCATTGTACTGGGTGGCATCGAGGCCAGTTTGCGGCGCATCTCCCACTATGACGCCTGGACTGACGCGGTGCGGCGCGCCATTCTTTTCGATGCCAGGGCCGATATTCTGGTTTACGGCATGGGAGAGCAGAGCGTCCTGGAGGTGGCCCGGGCCCTGCGGTGCAGGGAAGATATCGCCCCCATCCGGGGGATCTGCTATATCAGCGCCCCAAGTCCGGCCCCCTGCGACGCCTTTCCGGAGCCGGACATCGAACTGCCCGGTCATGCCCGGGTGGCCGCCGATAAGGAGGCCTTTGGCCGCATGTTCGGCCTTTTCCACGCCCATACGGAACCGCATACCGCGCGGCGGCTCATTCAGCAGCAGGACACCCGCTATCTGGTCCATAACCCACCCCAGTTTCCCATGCCCGCAGCGGCGCTGGACCGGGTTTACGAGTTGCCGTATGCTTACGACGTGCATCCTTTTTTCTCGGCCCAGGGAGCGGTCAAGGCGCTGGAGACAATTCAGTTTGCCATCACCACCCATCGCGGATGCTACGGTGAGTGCCGTTTTTGCGCCATCACCGTTCACCAGGGGCGTCAGGTGGTATGGCGCAGCCGGGAATCCATCCTGCGCGAAGCGGCGCGTTTCGCCCGTCACGCCCGTTTCAAGGGGATTATTGCCGATGTGGGCGGTCCCACGGCCAACATGTACGGTTTTGAGTGCAAGCGCAAACAGGCCCGGGGGGCCTGCCCGGACAAGGGGTGCCTCTATCCCGTGGTCTGTCGCCAGTTGCCGGTTGACCACCAGCCCCAGATCGATTTGCTGGCGGCGCTGCGGAACCTGCCCGGCGTGCGCCGCGTCTTTGTGGGATCGGGCATTCGCCACGACCTGATACTGGCCGACCGGCGCCAGGGCCGGCGCTATGTGCAAACCCTTTTGCAGCACCATGTTTCCGGTCAGCTCAAAATCGCCCCCGAACATGTTCAGGAAGAGGTGTTGCGCCTCATGGGAAAACCGGGCCGCCATACACTGGAAGCCTTTTTAAAACTCTTTCGGGAGGTAGGTCAAAAAAATCCCAAACAGATTTTTTTGACCTACTATCTGCTGGCCGCCCACCCCGGCTGCACCCAGACCGATATGCTGGCCCTGCGCCGTTTCGCCCTGAGCAACTTACACCTGTTGCCAGAGCAGGTGCAGATTTTCACCCCATCGCCCGCCACCTTCTCGACCCTGATGTACCATACGGGAAAAGATCCTTTTTCAGGCCGAGCGATCTACGTGGAAAAGGCCCTGGCCCGCAAACAGCAGCAAAAAGAGATCGTCTGTGCATCGGGAAAGCCAAACCGCAAGCAGAGCGGAAGCAAAAAGAAGAGACAGTAAAAAATGATTTTAAGGGAAGGTGTTCTCCGGTCAAAGTGTTTCGGAAAAGAGATCAATGCCAATGTCCGACTGCTTTGGACTGAACAATAAATCGGACGACACTTGACTCAATTCAAGATATTTTGCAATCATTCAGCGAACCGGCACGTCTACTTGGACGCGCGCTAGGCCGGTTTTCGGACGAATCGAGGTCGTGTGCAGATTCAATTTGTATTGGGATGGTTGGCGGTTTTTTCGTCCGCTTTTTTTTTATATATGGCGACGGTGGTCATTCGTTGGGCCCAGTCCGAGGTGGCCATTGATCCCGCCTTTTTCGTTTTCGCGCGTTTTGCCCTCGGATTTGTGGTTGTGGCCCTCTCCATGGGCATCCAGAGGCGTTCATTGCGCCCCAACCGTTTTGGTAATATCATCGGCCGCACCCTGTCCAACACTGTGGCGGTCTTCTGCTTTTACCAGGCTGTGGGGGTCACCACGGTGGCCAATGCCAACATCCTGAACATGACCTATCCCATTTTCGTGGCGATTTTCACCTGGCTATTTTTACGCGAGCAACGCGACAGGTTGACTCTGGCCATGGTTCCGGCGGCCTTTGCGGGAATCTGGCTGATCATCTCGCCAGCAGGCATTGGATGGGACTGGCACAACTGCTGGGGGTTGGCTTCAGGGGTGGCGGCCTGTTTCGCCATGATCTATCTCAACCTGTGCCGCAAATACGACGATGCCGAGACAACTCTCTTTTATATGTTCGGCCTGGGGCTCGTGCTGATTTGGGCCGGATTCCATGACAGGATCTTCCGGCCCGATGCCACTGAACTCTTTTATCTGACCGCCAGCGCGTTTTTCGGCGTCGGCGGGCAGTATCTGCTGACCTACGGCTTTCGCTTCGTAACCGCCGTTGAAGGCAGCATTATCTCCTCATCCCGAATTCTGTTGGCCGCCTTGTTGGGCCCCGTGATCCTGGCCGATCCGGCCTTGACACCATCGGGATGGATCGGCGCTGTACTGATTTTTGCGGCCAATGTGGTGATTACCGCCAGCAAGGCCAGGGCGGCAAAGGGGTGAGAACGGCAACTTGAAAATATGTCTCGGACTCGCGCCTGTTCTCTGAACAGCCCCTACCCTTTGTACCGGTTCAAGATTCATTTCCAAAGCGGGCCGGACATCAAGCGGTCCGATCTTTTGGGGTCCATTGCAGGCGGAATGAATTGTTGGAAACCAATGCCACATGCCAGGATCTGCTTTTCGCCAGTTTTCCAATGGCGCTTTGCTGGATGATTCGATGGGCCTTGATACACAGGGCAAGCTGTTTGCCGCTGGCAACTTCATCCGGAACCTCGACGACGATTTCCGCGGATGTTATTTCCGGGTGGCGTACGGCATAATTATGCACGCCGATCCGTTCGGACACCGGTCTTGCCAACAGCGGCTCGCCTGCGGATGGGGGGAAAACATCCGGAACCACATCAAGGGCGTATTGCTGATAGCGTTTGGCAATCGCGGTATTTTGACGGCAGATGTCCAAAGCCTTTGACATGTGATGGCCCATTTCCAAAGCAAGGTTTTTCACGTAATCGTACCGGGGATGCGCCGGATTGCCCAGGAACGGGAAGTACGCAAAAATAAAGTTGCAGGGAATCCAGAATTGCCGGAAACGATAGGGTAGGTAACCGGAAAAGGGTTGATTCCACTCCGCCTGGGGAACGCCGTGCAGATCAATAACGATTTTTGGAAGCCATCTGCGCCATAGGGCCTGTTTGGCTTCGGCATCGGAAAAGCGAGGGGAGGGCAGATGGTAATCCGCATAGAATTCCGAACCAACGGCATTATATCGGGCGGCATGGAGTTTGTATCCAACGCAGCCGGACTGCAAGCGTTCGAACAAGGCGACACCATCGGGATTTTCCATGGGAATGAAAACAACATTGATCCGCCGCAGCAGAGCCCGGCCTTTTTCAGTGGATGCCAGTTCGGCAGCGGTTTGCAAAACCGCCTGAGTGCCGGATACTTCATTGGCGTGATGCCGGGCATTAACGAGCAAGGTGGGTTTGAGCGCGCGCAATTTGGCTGTGGATTGCAGCCGGCCCTCTCCTTTTAGCGTGGCTTCAAGCGCTTTTACGGTTCTTCCTTCAAAAGAACGGCCGGCATTCCATTCATCCAGAACATCAAGCGCTGCCAATTCAGTGATCTGCTCACGAACTTCAGCGGCATGGAGCACGGTTGTGCTGCTGCATACTGACGTGTCGGGCTTGGTTTTCCGGGGCGACACCGCCGAT
>JBFFHG010000225.1:0-6118 GCA_041557055.1 Desulfosarcinaceae bacterium | reverse complement strand
CTTCTCGTTGAAGAAAAACGGGTGGAGATAAGCGCCGGGCTATTTTTTGATCTCAGAAAACCGGATGTTTGGCGTATGATGGGGTAACGTAAAAAAAATAAGGCCCCTCCTTTGCGGGGAGGGGCCTCCTTGATAGTGAAAAGGAATTGGGATGGCGGTTGGGACTACACTTCCAGCCAGGAGTCGGAGTACAGGGTTTTGCCCAGGATGACGTTGACGGTCTTGGCATAGTCCTGCATCTCTTTGGGCAGGCCGGCCATGTCGGGATCGTTGCCGTCCATCATGCCGTAGATCAGGTCCACGATATCCTGGCGTTGGCCCTTGGCGATGGCGGTGAGCTGGTCGTCCCTCGGATCGGAGATCACCGACAGCATGCCGCATTTTTGCAGCATCACCATGTAGGTCTGGTTCATGATGGGGCGCAGGTGATCGGGCGGCCCGTTGGAGATGTTGGACAGGCCGCAGGTGCTTTTGGCGCCCGGGGACATGTCGGGGATCATCTTTTGGAACTCCATCAGGCTGATGGCTTGGGGTTGCTGAATGTTCACCGGGGTCACGATGCCGTCCACCCAGATTTTTTCATTGGGAAGGCCGGCTTCGTTGGCGAAATAGAGCAGCTCCACGCACAGGGCGGCGCGCTCGTTTTCGTCCCGGGGAAGTCCTTCGGGGCCCCACATCAGGGCGATGAAATCGGCATTGTACTCGGCGGCCATGGGCACCATCCGCTCGTAGCGCTCGGCCCGGGCCATGATGGAGTTGACGATGTGCGGCGTTCCGTTGGGGACCTGTTTGATCACCTTCAGCGCGGCTTCGATGGCGTCGATGTTGGAGGTGTCCAACGCCAGGGGGATGTCGGGTACCACATCCTGAACCACCTGGACCACCCAGGGCATCAGTTCATGGCCGTCCTTTTTGGCCGGGCCAAGGTTGATATCAATGTAATCCATGCCTTTTTCCTTTTGGAAAAGGGCCTCTTCCTGGATCGGTTTGGGGTCGCGGGCTTTGAATGCGGCCCCAATTTTTTTGGAAATGACGTTTAAACTTTCTCCGATAAGTAACATGTATCCTCCCTTTAGAGTAGCCCCATTCATGTGCTAATGGGTTGAAATAATAAAGCGGTCTGTTTGTGCCGGAAGCCTGCTGAGGGCTATCCCCTGAAGGGTGCTTGCGTAGGCCCTTGGCGGCGGCTTCCAAAAAGATGGAGATGGCTGGTCGGCAGCCACCTCCATGATCAATTTAGGCATATTTCTCTTTAAGGAAGCCTGGCAGGTGAGCGGCTTCACGCGGTCCGACGATAACGTTCCAGCCGGGCAGCTCTTCCTCGATATCGCCGACGATGGCGGCGGCATAGCCCGGGATGATCAGATCCTGATGTTTGATTTTATCCGCGATACCGGATTTTTTCACGAAAACGCCCACATCATCGCCGGAGAACTTGCCGGCGGCCCAGGCGGTGAGCACGGACAGACCTTCGGAGTCTTTGATCAGCAACCAGGAGGGAACGCGGCTGCCTTCGATTTCGCCGGAGACGATGAAGTAAGTCAGGGCGAAGTTGGTTGTGACCAGCACCGGTGAATTCTCATTGGGGTTGCCGATGGGGTAGATACCCTCGGTAACCGTCATGGGTCGTTGCGGGTCGGTGAAGATGTTGAGCCGCTCCAGCAGCAGCGGGAAGATACTCTCTCCGGCAAAGTCGCTCATCACCACGATGCCGCCGTATTTGGCGACGTATGTGGCGGCGATCATGGTCTCCACATCCAGGTTGGAAGCCATTTCGCAGGGGAAGGTGATGGTGGGAAAACCCATTGAGCGGTTGCCGTTTTTCAGGGCTGCGCGGCGAATGGCGATCATGTCGGCTTTGGACTGTTTGGGTTCCCGGCTGCCCGGATCGAGCACCAGATCCTTGAGGCCCATGCCTGTAAGTTTGTCGCTGAGCCCTGTCAGGGCTTCCACCGAGTCGGCCCTGACGGCCAGGGGCAGGTCATTGGCTTTGGCCAGTTCGCCCATGGCGTCTGCATTGGCGGCGGTGGCGGCATACATCAACGGGCGTTTGAAGCCGGCCCCTTCGATACCGGCCTTCATTACATCGGCGTTTTCGGTCATCAGAATGACGTTGAACTCCGAGGTCGAGGCGATCTGTTTGGCGGCGGCGCCGAAGGCAGCGGCATCGCCGTTAACGTCTTTAAGGGCCACCAGTTCAGGGCGCAGGTTCAAGCCGACCCGTTCATACTGCAATGCATTCCAGCCCTTGAGTTTGACGGTCAGGGCGTCGGTGGAAATATCCGACGGCACCAGGGCGGCCATCAGGGTGGGGTTGTAAAAGGTTTTTTCATGGCGGTATTGAACGGTTTCGCCGCCGGTTGCGGCTTTGCGAACCCCTTTGCCGATCGCGACGGGGCGAATGGGCGGCGCTGAGGCTTCGGCCAGTTGGGCGCGGGCTTCTTCCGAGACATGGGGGCAGGCGTCCAGTTCGGCTTTGCCGGAAGCCAAGTTCATGGCAAAGGCCAGGCAGGTGGGAACGCCGCACTCCTTACAGTTGGTTTTCGGCAGGAGTTTGAAAATCTGAATACCGGTTAATGCCATTTTGTTCTCCTTTTATCAGATGATCGACAGGAGGCCGTGTTTTAAAACCGCCTCCTGCGAACCATAGTTCATTGTTAGCCGACCAGCGGTTCCATGGAAAGCGCCGGGTGCCCTTTTTCCTGGAGGAAAGGCAGGATTTCCTCTTCGGTGATGCCCACGGTTTCATCGGCGATCATGTCATAGAGGTCGGGATAACCCATTTCGGTGCCGCGTTTGATCAGGCGCTCTTTGATCTCCTCCTTGAGGATTTTGGGCATCCAGACCATCCGCAGCAGGCCGCCGTCTCCCAGGATGAACTTTTTCTGGGTGATGTTGAACTTGGAGTGCCCCACAAAACCGGGGGACTGGGCGCCGCCGCCCATGACACCCGCCAGGGTGGTGAACTTCATGCCGCAGGGGGTCTCGCCGATATATTCGCGGTTGACGGTCATGACGCCGTTGCAGGCGGGCAACATGGCCGCAATGGCCTCGCAGCAACCGCAGGTGGTCATGGGGTCGATAACCATGGAGTAAAAGTTGTAGTGATCAATGGCGCCGCGGGAGGCTTTCCTGATGAAGTCGTTGACCCCGGCGAACTGGCCCAGCTTGGGATCGAGGACCTCGCCCTTTTCAATGGGCTGGTTGGGACCGGTGGGGTTGATTTCGTAAGAGGCCTTGCAGTCCATCCAGTTATACGCGCCGCACAATCCGGTGCGCTCCGGGCTGACCGAGCAGACGTGGGTGGGGGCAAAGGACTGGCACAGGGTGCAGGAGTAGTAGATGTCCACATCCTCGTCGGTCATGTTCTCCACGCGCTCGTCTCTGTGTTTGTAAGCGGCGCGTGCATCGGCGGTGATTTTGTCCACATCCTCTTTCTTGGTGTAGATGGTCACCTGGACTTTGTCCAGAATCTTGCCGAAGTCCTGATGGAACTTGGCATGCAGCACCACGCCGATGTCTTTCAGGGTGAATCCCTTATCCACAGCGGCCTTGCTGACGCGCACCCAGGCGATGTCGCGCTGGCCCATGTGCATGATGCCCTGGATATAGTTGATCAGGTGATGGCACTGGCGCTCCAGGATGGGTTCGAAGTCCTCCTGGAATTCACGGCCGGCCACTTGCATAAAGATGGCCATGGGGAAGGTTCCGCCCTCCTTCATGTCGGCGATATCAGGGCCCACGATGGTGACCTTGCCATCCTCGATCTGGCCCATTTCAGCGATTCTGAGGAACTCGGTGCACTGGGTCTTGCCGCCGCCCGACTGGCAGTACAGATCGGCGCCGCGGACGCGTTCGCCCTCAAAGGCCGGGCCGAATGCGCAGGGGATGTCGATGGTGCTGACGGTGGTTTTCAGGCCGCGCACCTCCACTGATTTCTGGACCATTTCGCTGTGGGGGATATTGGCCACCACGTGCTCGTAGGTGCAGATGCCGGTGGGCAGAATTTCGGGAATGTCGGTGTCGGCGATGGTGGGAAAGCCCCAGTTCACGCAACCGGCAGCGGCTGCGGCCCATTCGGCGTTGACATCGCCCAGGGCGTTGACAAAGGCGAAGATGCGCTCCTTGTTGTACATCAGGATTTTTTTAAAGTCGCCCGGCTGCACGCCGCCGAAGGCCATGGCGGCGCGGTTGGCAAAGCCCAGAGCGAATATGGCCGAGGAGATGTCCGGGCCGAAGGGGATGATGCGGGTATTCCAGCCCACCTGCACATCGGCTTTGACGAGCTGTTCGATGACGGTGGTGCCGTTCTGGTTGGCGGCGCAGAAGATGTAAAGGCTGCGGCGCTGATACTCTTCCACGATGTCCTTGGCGATCTCTTTGGTCGGGGCTGCGCCGACGATGGCGGCAAAGCCGGGGGCCGAGCCGTCCACGAACTCCACGCCGCGTTTACGCATGACAGTGTCGTCGGCCGCGCCCAGCCAGATTTTGCCGGCTTCCAGGTCCACCTCTTCTGCGGGCAGGTAGAAGTCGGGATCGGTCAGGTAACGCAGGGCCTCTTCGATTTCAAAGGCGAACAGGGCGGCCATGCCGGCGTCCAGCAGGGGCCCCAGGTATGGCAGATGGTTGCTGCCCTTGACATGGGGGGGCAGCAGCTTGCGGGCAAAGGCCAGCGGTCTTTGAATATCTTCCAGGGTTTCAACCTTAATTCCGGTCAGAGAATAGATCACCGGCAGAAAGTAGGCGGTGTTGGGAAAGCCCACCTTGGTGTCGGCATTGTAGGTCTGCAAGGCTTGCTGGTATTTACCTTCCACTTTGGAGACAATATTGTAACCACCTTGAATGGCGGCAAATGCAACTAATCGAGACATTAGAGTCCTCCTTCGTTGAGGATATTAACGGTTCACCTTAGGCTTCCAGTTTCTGGCGGTCTTCCATGGACATCAATTGACGCTCTCTGGCCTTGTCGATGCCCAGATCTTTGCGTTTTTTGTCGATGTGGGCGATCATCAACCGGGCATGCTCGATGGGATCGGCTTCTATGTCCCATTTGCCGCCGTAGAGCTTCTCAAGATCCTTGGCCAGATAGTTGTGGAACACGGGGGCACCCGAGGTGGGCAATGTGACGCCAAATACCGTGTACACGCCTGAACAGACAAAGTAGTGGCCGATGGAGATGGCTTTTTCGCTCATCCATTCCGGGGCGCTGCCGGCCAAAGGCAAGTCACTGATATCCTTGCCCAATCCGCCGGCCTTGACCACTTCGGTGGCCGCCAGCAGAAGTCGGCTGTTGTCCACGCACGAACCCATGTGCAGGACCGGCGGGATACCCACGGTCTCGCACACCTCCTTCAGGCCCGGTCCGCAGTAGACGCCGGCGCTTTCAGGGGTCAGCAGGCCTTCCATGGCGCAGGCAATGCCGTTGCAGCCGGTGGTCAGGACGATGACATCGTTTTTGATCAGCTCTTTGACCACGGTGATGTGGGCTTCGTTGTGGCGGGTGCGGGCGTTGTTGCAGCCCACCACGCCGGCGATGCCGCGGATGCGGCCGTTGATGATGTTGTCGTTCAGGGTATAGTAAGTGCCGCGGAAAGTTCCGCCCAGATGATACTGAATCGATTCGACGCCGAAACCGGCGACCTGGGTGGCTTTCTGGTACGGAATCATCACCTCGGAGCCGCGATTCTCGAAATTATCGATGGCCAGCTTGACGATACGCTCGGCATCTTCAAGGGCGTGGTGTTCGTCAAATTCGATATGGAGCACATTGTCCTGTTCCATCTTGGCGATCGGATGGGTGGTGATCAATTTTGTGTGGAAACACTTGGCCACGTTGGCCAGGTTTTGCATGATACATTGAATGTCCACCACCATGGCGTCACAGGCGCCGGTGATGATGGCCAGTTCCTGCTGCAGGAAGGTGGCTGCCGTGGGGACCCCGTGGCGCTGCAAAATTTCGTTGGCTGTACAGCAGATGCCGCCCAACTGGATGCCTTTGGCGCCTTTGGATTTTGCGTACTCAAGAATGTCCGGACGTTGGGTTACCGCGACAATGATTTCCGACAATACGGGTTCGTGACCATGGATGATAATGTTAACATGGTCTTCTTTCATGATG
>JBFFHG010000224.1:0-6120 GCA_041557055.1 Desulfosarcinaceae bacterium | reverse complement strand
TGCACAAAGAGGGACTCGCAGGAATCAGCGCGTTCAGAAAGAATTAATCGTGTATTGATTGAATAGGGACTGAAAAGATTGGGTTACACATAAACCCAACCGGCCCCAAAAGGCAAGGCTTATCTCTTTGCCGCCATCCCCCGCTTTTTCATCATCTCGCCGGTTTTGCCCCAAAGGTATTTGGGCGGCTGGCCGGACCTGGACCGCGCCCGCAGCGCGTTGCGCAAATCGTCGTTTGAAATCATGCAACAGGGCCGGCCCTTGGTGCGCTGATCGGTGTTCCACTTGATTATTTGTCTTTACATGCGGTGCTGCGTGCGTCCCCAACCGCATTTTTCCCTTTGATCTTGATCTGGAACATGGCCTTGTCCGCCGTGGCGAGCATCGCCTTGATATCCGGCGCATCCTCAGGATAGGTGGATACACCGAAGCTGGCCTTCAGGTGAACGCCGTTGTTGACATTGGGCAAGTAGAGCGTCGTCAGCATCCTTGATCTGATTTCCTGCGCTTTTTCAATGGCCTGGACATGATCAAAACCGGGAAGCACAACGACGAACTCATCCCCGCCATAGGCGACGCCATAGGCCGGTGCCGTAATGCAATGCATGATGGTCTGCGCCACCTCCGCCAGGGCCTGACTGCCGTTCAGATGGCCGTGGGTATCGACCACATGTTTAAAATTGTCGATATCCAGAAAAACCAGGGAGAACTGCAATCCCTTGAGCCGGCATTCAGAAACCAACGCTTCCATGTTCTCATAAAGGTAGCGCGTGTTGTAAAGCCCGGTCAGGCTGTCATGAATAGATAACTGGCGATACTTTTCCTGGCTGCGCTTAAGTTCCTCTTCAGCTTTTTGGCGCTCGACGATTTCAATGCTGAGACGTTTGTTGGCCGCCTTTAGATTTTCCTTTGAACGGTACAACTCCAGATGGGTCTTGACCCTGGCCTGCAATTCAGCCCCGTTGAACGGTTTGGTCAAATAGTCCATGGCGCCCAGTTCAAATCCCTGGACAATACTGTCCGAGTCATTTTTAGCGGTGAGAAATATGATTGGTATCTCCCGGTTGCCCGGATTTTTTTTTATTCTCCGGCACACCTCAAATCCGTCCATATTCGGCATCATGATATCGAGCAAAATCAGGTCGAACCGGTGTGTTTCGGTCTGGGCCACAGCCGTAGGCCCATCCTGTGCAAAGGCCATCTGGTATCCGCTTTTTTGCAGGATGTTGGCCGCCACCTGAATATTCTTGGGGAGATCATCGACAATCAGAAGCTTGTACCGGCTTTCATTGTTAGGGTCCATGCCTAACCTTCCTTTACCTTTGCGCGGACAACGATTTGATGGTTGTAATCAAGTCAGGATATGCATTCAAGGCCGCATTCATATTTTCCACATCAAAACTTTCCGCATGGGTGCTCACCTGTTCCCCATATTTTTCCAAGAGATCAATGGCATACGCCGCGCCCAATTCGCTGAGTTGACGTCCGAATTCGCCAATTTCATCGAAAAACAAATTCTGCCGGGTTTGGGTCCAAATCCGCATATACTTGTTTTCGAGCAACCCGATCACTTCCGGCAAAAGATCCGGGGCAACCGGCGCCGATGTCGTGATTCGCTCCTCCCCGGCAACCGCCTCTGTCCTGGAATGGGCGATGTAGCGGCTCAATTCCTTGAATAAGGTCGCTTTTTGGATGGGCTTGGTCAGGAAACCGGCAAATCCTTGATTCATCATTTTTTCTTGCTCGTCCTTCAAGCCCGAGGCGGTCAGGGCAATCACCGGAATCAAGCGGGTATCGCTGTCCAGACGAATACGCTTCATCGCCTCAACGCCGTCAACAACAGGCATTCTTAAATCCATCAAAATGACATCCGGCTTGTGTTTTTTTGCTAAAATCACTGCATCTTCGCCGTTTTCAGCCTCTATGGAATTTAGTTGTGTCGGTCTGAGGAACTCTTTAATCAACAGCCTGTTGGTCGCGACGTCATCTGCAATCAGGACCGTCGCACCCTGGAATACAATCTCTTCCGGATTGAAGATATCCACCATCCCGGACTTAATCTCCGGGGCCGCCACCGACACACGGGGTATAAATATGCTGAATCGACTCCCCTGATTTTCTTTGCTTTGCACACTGATGGTCCCCCCCATCATCTCCACCAGCCTTTTGGTTATGGACAACCCCAGACCTGTTCCTCCGAAGCGTTTGGTGCTCTGTCCGTCTTTCTGTTTAAAGGCTTCGAAAATCACAGCATGGTATTGCTCGGGTATCCCGATGCCCGTATCTTCCACGCTAATGACAAGCCCGATATCGGAAAGGTTTTGCGATGAATCGTCTTTTTCGACCTTGATTCGAACGTATCCTTTTTCCGTGAACTTGACCGCATTTCCGATCAGATTGAACAGAATCTGCTTAAGCCGAACCTCATCCAGCATCAGGCAACTGGGTATGTCCGATGCAAGTGTGACAAAAAAGTCAATTTTCTTTTCAAAAGCCTGCAACGCAAAGATATGCCGGATTTCGTCAAATATGGTGTGTGGATTGGCAGGCTCATATTCAAGCTCCATCTTCCCGGCTTCGATCTTGGACAGGTCTAAGATACCATTGATCAAGGTTAAAAGTCCCTTACCGCTGGAGCTGATGGCATCCAGATAGCTTTTTTGCCTTTTATCCGTAATCAAAGATTTGAGCAGATCCGCAAAACCGAGAACAGTGTTCATCGGTGTGCGGATTTCATGGGACATGTTGGCCAGAAACTCGCTTTTGGCGCGGTTGGCCGATTCCGCGGTTTCCTTTGCGTCCTGAAGCATTTTGTTGGTTTCGCGCAATGCCGTGGTTCGGTCGGCAACTTGTTCCTCCAAGTGTTCACGATACTCCTGGAGTTTTTGGTCACGGAACTGGATAGCCGCCAGCATATCGTTGAACACATCGATCAGCACACCGGTTTCATCATTGGCGTGCTTATCGGCTCTGACGGAAAAATCATTTCTTTCCGAAACCACCCTGGCTATTTGCGTCAGGCTCAAGATCGGTTTGGAAACAACCTTTTGCAGCGCAGACGACAATCCCCAGATGATCAAAAAGGCGATACAGACGATAACGCCGAAAATGGTTGCAGACTGAAGTGTTTTTAGCTGCGTCCCTTTTAAATCATACTTGATGCAAACCGTACCGATCACCTCTTTTTCCTGCAAAACCGTGTTGAACACCAACAGATAGTTTCCCTCATAGTAGTGTCCGGGTTCACGAATCAGGGGCACGGATGCGTTATGCACTGCAGCCTCATCAATATACTTTGCGAATATTTTGCCGTTTTGATCGTAAATGCAGGCCAGCACGATATAGGGAAGGGTATGCAGCGCAGTCAGGTTGTTTTCCGCAGTCTGCTGGTCATTGAAAACAATGGCGCCGACGCTGTTCATACCGATCACCCGAGCCAGGCTGGCGAGATCGTCACGGATGGTTTTCTTGGAAGTAATAATGTCTTTGTACAGGAGGGTTCCGGAAGCAAACAGCAGCGCAATGCCGCTTGTCAGCATGATGATCAATTGGAGCTTCCATTTGATGCTCAGGTTCCGGAAAGCGCCCATATTAGTCATGCCCCTCTCGGACAATCTGCGCGGACCCGAGCAATTGCGAGCTCATTCTCAACCGCTCCCGCCGGGCGGCATCGATATTGATTTTGAACCGCAACTGATTGCGCTCTCCAAAAAAATTTATAACACCGCCCCATTGAGTAAATCCGTCGACTTCTCCGATGGTTAATATACTTCGTCCTTTGGCCAGCCCCAATACCTGTTGGATGAATGCTTTGTTTTGGGTTGCAAAAAACAGAATGTGGCTTTGCTCCAGGCAGCCCCCCCCCTGGTAGGCCACAACTTTTATTGTGCGCCCTTTGATGATCTTGCCGTCCAGTTTATAGAAGGCGTCGATAGCAGGATCATCCGAAACAAAACAGAGAATCAAAGAATCCGGACTTTTTTCATGCGCATCATGCGGCCACGTCACAAACTTTGCAAAATTATATATAAATCCGATCTTTACGTCATATTCCGAGCCTATCACAGGGCCACCCCAGGCGGCCAGGGCCCGCAACAAAAAGAGGCAGCCCATAAGGGTGACGGCGACCCTGCGGGCGCAAGATTCAACGGCTTGCTTTTTCTCAATTCCCCTTGGCATGGACCCGTACCTCTAAAATTTCCAGTCAATTTTGCCGTAGATACTGCGCTCAATTTCAAGAGAAGAGAATTCTGAGTGCCCGCTTTCCAAAAGATTTTGACCCACCAGTGAGAGTTCCAAATCGGGACGAGGCCGCCAAGCCAACCGGGCGTCAAGAACGGTGTAGCTGTCGATGTTCCTTTCAGGCAAACGACCGACATAGCGGAACCATAAATCAAGATCGATCTGGGGCGTAATATCCAGATATGAACGTACGGAAAATGAGTGGCGCGGATTGCTTCCCTGGGTAATGAGTTCCGATAGCGTCGGGTCCGCCACTTTGTTTTCTTTGATTAGCGTATGCAAATAGGTGTAAGAGGCGCCCAACAGCCAGTTTTCCGTGGCTTTCCAATCCAACACCATCTCGAATCCATAGGTCTGGCCTGATGAATTGTTGTCATACCCCAGATAGTAGAGATTGTTGTCTAAATCGCTGTCGATCAGTTCAAGTCCGATCAACTCGTCATAATCATTGTAAAACAGCGTTGTATCGAGCCAGAGGGTGGGGGTCGGTTTGAGGCGAAGGCCGAGTTCATAGGCGATGAGTTTCTCAGACTCAAGATCTTTGTTGCCCTGGGTGGTGACCTCCACGGGGTCATCCGGATTCACGGCCGGCAGTTCAACCAGATCACTGGTTCGACCGTGCAATTCAAGCCTGGAAGGGACTCTCACGGCTCTTGAGATTGCCGCCCACATGGAAAGCCGCTCATTGGGGCTGTATAGCGCTCTAATGCTCGGTTGGATCTCAAGACCTGTAAACTCGTTGTATTCGAATTTCGAACCCGCGACAAAAGTCAATAGATCCGGTAAAATCACTATCTCATCCTGGAGAAAAGCGCTCCATTGATGTTGATTCAAATCAGAGGGTTCCATGGCGATATTGGAGCTGTCGCTGAACTCGTCGGAAATGAATTTGTATTCAAGGCCCCAAACCATCTCGTGCCGTTCTCCCAGGGTCAGATGGTGCTGAAAATCGAGATCGGTGGTGTTCACCCGACCGCTGCCCGGGTCATAATCCTTTTGGGTGTAATCGTGGTAAAACTGAAATGTCGTATCAGAATTGCTTGCAATGGTGTGCTGCCAGATCCCCTGCAAATGCCACCCAACGGCCTCCGAAGTGTCGGTTTCCCCGGTTTGAACGGAAGCCGCGCCCGGAAAAATGATCGAACGCCGCTCGAACTCCTTGTCATAGCGATTTCTGTAAGCTTCTCCTTGCAAGGTAAAGGAATCCGACGAGCTTTCCGGCAATCCGTGACCGGGCTCCATATCGATTCTGAAACCACCGCGCCCGGAACGCCAGTTGTCGCTCGATTGGGCATCATTTGGATCGACGGCCTCACTCTTCATTCTCAGCCCGACATCGGCCAAATCGCCCCGGTTGAAAAATTTGGCGTACGCACGATAATAGGCCTGGTTGCCGAGGATACCGCCGTAGCGAACGCTGGCGAGTTGCTCCTGGCTCCCGCCCAGGGCCACAACCTGCCCCCCCTGGGTCTGCTTGGCCTGCTTGGTAATGATGTTGATCACGCCATTGACCGCATTAGCGCCCCAGATGGCCGCACCCGGACCTCGAATGACCTCGATGCGTTCTATATCATCAATCACCGTATCCTGAATGTCCCAGAAAACTCCGGAAAAAACGTGCGTGTAAACACTTCGGCCATCGATCATGACCAGCAAATTCTGAGCAAACTGGCTATTCAGACCGCGGATGTTGATCGCCCAATCCGTTGCGGTGATCCGGGCCACATGAACCCCCGGAGCCAGACGCAGGGCTTCCGGAATACTGGTAACCCCCGACCTTCGGATGTCTTCCTGCGTGATGACATAGACCGCAGCAGCCACATCCGACACCATTTCAGGTTTTTTGGAGACCGATACGATAACCACATTTTTCAGTTC
>JBFFHG010000223.1:0-6122 GCA_041557055.1 Desulfosarcinaceae bacterium | reverse complement strand
GCAAAGAAGAACCTCCCAAATCGTCTTGCGCCCAGCGGCGAATGGCTTCCACGACCGTCTCCATGGCCATGCCGCGGGACCCCTTGACCAGCACCCAATCCGTGGGCTCAAGCGCCTGCATCAGATCGGCCGCAATCTCTTCCCTGGTGGCCGCCATCAACTGGCTGGAGGCCATACCGGCCTGACGCGCACCTGACAGGACATCTTCGGCATTGGCACCAAACACGTACAATTTGATAACCCCGGACCGGCCGGCTTTGAGGCCGACCTGATGGTGCAAAACACCTGCCTGGTCCCCCAATTCCAGCATATCTCCCAAAACGATAAAACCGCGGTCCGATCCTTTTAACGCGGCCAGGGCATTTATGGCCGCGGCCATGGACGCCGGATTGGCATTGTACGTGTCGTCGATGATATGGACCCCGTTACCCGTCGTCTGAACGTTTAGCCGTCCCTTAACCGGTGCGAAGGACTCCAGGCCGGTCTTGATTGACCGGGCATCGACACCGGCAAGGTGGCCTGCGGCGGCGGCGGCCAAAGCATTGGAAACCATGAAGCGTCCCGGCGTTTGAAGCTGAACAGTCAAACGATCATGGGGTAAAATCAATTCAAATGTGACGCGGCCGGCAATCTCTTGAATTGATTCGGCGCGTACATCCGCATGGGGAGCCGTTCCGAAAAAACACACCGGGCAAGGTGCAATTCCGGCCAGCGCCGCCACATGCCCATCGTCTGCGTTGAGCACGGCATACCCTTTGGGATCAATGTGGGCCAGAAGCTCTCCCTTGGCGCGGGCCACCCCCTGCACACTGCCCAGAAATTCCAGGTGCGCCGGGCCCGCATTGGTAATCAAACCGATGGTGGGACGGCAGATGGCCCCCAGACGATCCATCTCTCCAAAATGGTTTATGCCCAGTTCCAATACCGCCGCCTGGTGTTCATCGGCCAGCCGGAACAGGGTCAGCGGCAATCCGATCTCATTGTTCAGGTTGCCCTCGGTGACCAGGGTTTTGAAGTGCCGGGCCAAAACAAGAGCGATCATCTGACGGGTGCTGGTTTTACCGTTGGAACCGGTAACGGCCACCACCGGTATGGTCATCCGTCTGCGCTGAAAAGCGGCCAGGGCGCCCAATGCCCGGGTGGTATCCCGGACCGCGACGCACGCCACCCCCTGCTCTTTCCAAAAGGAGTGGTCTGTAAAATGGTCTTTGCGCTCCTGGATCACCATACCCCTCACGCCTTTGGCCACCACCTGGGGCAGAAACCTGTGGGCGTCGTGGGTCGCGCCGCAGATGGCCACAAAGAGTTCGCCGGGCGCAATGCCCCGGGAATCGATGGCGATCCCATCAAAAGTCTGATCTTCAGCGCCATACAGCAGGCGGCCTCCGGTGGCCTTGGTGATATGGTTCAAAACCCATTTCATAATAATTTCGCCAACGCTTTTTGGGCCTCGTGCCGGTCATCAAAGGGCAGTTTCTCACGCCCGATGATCTGGTAGGACTCGTGCCCTTTACCGGCGATCAACAGAGTATCTCCGGGTCGTGAAGCGGATATGCTGCTGCCAATGGCCTCCCGTCGATCAACCATCACCGTATACCCTTTGGCCGTGAATCCACGACGCAGATCCGTCGGCATGTAACGCAGAGCGCACTCACGGCGGACCCCGGCCACAATCTCTTCAATAATCTGCTCCGGCGACTCGGTGCGGGGGTTATCCGAGGTCACCACTGCCAGATCGCTGAGACGGGCGGCAATAGCCCCCATTTCCGGCCGTTTGGCCCGGTCCCTGTCACCGCCGCATCCGAAAATGCAAATAATGCGATCGGCCGTCAGCGCCCGCAGGGCCAGCAAGGTATTTTCCAGCGCATCAGGGGTATGGGCGTAGTCGACATAAACAAACCGCCGGTGGGGATTGGCGATTCTTTCCAACCGGCCGGGGACACTCTCAAGGGCCCGGATACCCGCTGAAATGGTGTCCGCGGAAATCCCCAGGGCCACCCCCGCCCCTGCGGCATTGAGGATATTTTCCAGATTATGGCGCCCCACCAGCGGCGATCTGATCTCCATTTTGCCCGTGGGTGTCGCAATCCGGGCGTAAATGCCCTTTAGGTCGAACCGCGAAGTGAGCGTGCTGAGATCACTGCCCGGCGTGTTGCCGCAGGTGAGATGGGCCAGTGTCACCTGACGGGATAACTCGCCGCCTTTTGGATCGGCCACATTGATCACGGCCCGTTGATGCATTACGGAATCAAAGGCCGGCAACAGATCGACGAACAGCCTGCGCTTACAGGCCCAGTAATGGTCCATATCCTTGTGATAATCGAGGTGATCCTGGGTAAAATTGGTGAACACGCCGAGGTCGAACTTGCAGCCGTGCACCCGGTAAAGATCAAGTGCATGGGAGGAGACCTCCATGACCACATGGGTCACCCCGGCCGCCCGCATATCGGCCAAAATTCTCTGCAGATCCAAAGACTCCGGAGTGGTCACCGGCGTGGCGAAAACCTTTCCGCCATAACGATAGTTGATTGTGCCGATCACCCCTACAGAAATACCGGCCGCCGCAAGCACACTTTCGATCAGATAGGAGGTTGTGGTCTTGCCGTTGGTTCCGGTAACCCCTATAACCGTCAAGGCCTGGGAAGGATGGCCGTAAAAGGTCCCCGCCAACTGGGCCAATGCCTTGCGGGAGTTGCTCACCCGAATCACAAGGGCATCAATCTGGACCGGTCGTTCGCACACCACGGCAACGGCCCCGTTGGCCACGGCCTGGCCGATAAAATCATGACCGTCGGTCGCAAATCCCTTGACGGCGACAAACAGGCCGCCGGCCACAGTCTCCTGGGCGCGGCAGGAAACGGCTTGAATGTCGGGGTCGCACCCCGCCGGGAGGCCGGGCCCCCGGCAATCCTCTGAGAGCATATCCAAATTGTCGATAAGTTGTGTCAACCTCATCCGCTGACCCTGATATCCCGCGACACCCTGAGTCTTTGCAGCCCGTCCACCGGCGCAATGTTCAAATAACTCAGCGTCTCTTTTATAATGCGTTTAAAAGCCGGCGCAGCCACCACACTGCCGTAATGGATCTTTTGAGGCTCGTCCACCACCACCAGAACGGCCAAAGCCGGCCGTTCAGTGGGAGCAAACCCTATGAAAGACGCCACGTATTTATTACGGGCATATTGGCCGCTGGGCTCTATTTTTTGGGCCGTTCCGGTTTTGCCGCACACATCGTACCCGTCCAGATCGGCCACGGCCCCGGTTCCGCCCTCTGTGATCACAGTGCGCATAATCCTGCGCACATTGCGGGCCGTACTCTCCGAAACAACCTGCTTGACAGCCACGGGCTCCACCGTATGGATGGGGCGGCCATTGGGATCGGTGACCGCCTGAACAATGTGAGGCTGCATCATCAGTCCGTCATTGGCCACCGCCGCCACGGCCGAAATCAGTTGCAGACCGGTGGCGGCAACTCCCTGACCGAAAGCGATGGCGCCGGCATCCACGGATGTCCAGCGGTTATAATGAGACAGAGATCCGGTTGATTCACCCGGGCAGTCAATTCCGGTACGCTCCCCGAATCCAAAATCCTGAAGCGTGTCAAACAGCGCCCGTCTGCCAATCTTCTCCACCAGTTTGACAGCTCCGATATTGCTGGAGTATTTGACAATTTGCTGCAGGGACAACCAACCATGGGACTTGGTGTCATGAATTGTGTGGCCGCCCACGGCGTAATTTCCGTTCTCGCAGTAAAAAATCGTATTGGGCGTGGCGATCCCGCTTTCAAGCCCTGCCGCAGCACTGAAGATCTTCATGGTCGAACCGGGCTCAAAAGCGTCGGTAATCGCCCGGTTGCGCCAGGTGGCCCGGTCATATTTTCGAAAGGTGTTGGAATTGAACATGGGACAGTGGGCCAGGGCCAGCAACGCGCCGGTTCTGGGATTCATCACAATGGCCATTCCCGAGCGCGCCTTGTAGGTGGTCACGGCTTCCGCCAGAGCCTGTTCGGCAATATACTGGATATGCCCGTCCAGGGTCAGAATCAGATTGTTGCCGGTCTGCTGAAGCCCCACCAGCTCATCAGCATCAAAACCGCGCCCAAGGGCATCCTTCAATATGGTAACGGTATGCTCCCCGCCGTTGAGTTCGCGATCGTAGTAGAATTCCAGCCCCTCCAAACCGTGGCCGTCGATACCCGTAAAACCAAGCACCTGCCCGGCAAGGGTGGTGTTGGGGTAAAAGCGGGTGTGCTCGGGCAAAAAGTCCACCCCTTTGATGTTCAGCGCCCGAACCGCTTCGGCCTCCCTGGGGGTGGCCTGACGTTTGAGCCATACAAAACGACGCCCGTTGGTTAATTTGCGTTGCACATCACTGCGTTTGAGCCCCAGTGCTTTGGCAAGCTTGGCCGCCGCCGCCTTATCTTCAATCGAGGCGGGATAGGCCGCCACCGAAGGGGTTTCGATACTGACCGCCATGGCTTTATGCCGGGCGTCGTAAATGGCGCCCCGCTTGCCGAAAACGGTCACCTTCTCCTCAACCTGCCCCACGGCTTTATTGGAGAGCCATTCGCCCCGGCAGAGCTGCAGGTAGCCGGCACGCACGCCTATGGCCGCCAGCCACAACAAAAAGGTGCCACCAATGATGGCGGCTCTGATGGATTTACCGTTGGGCGCTTTCATGGTCAGGGCACCAAAATGATTTGAGCGGGATCGGGCATTCCCAACCCCAGGTTTTTACGGGCAATGACAGAGATGCGCTCCGGCGCCTTCAATCGGGCCAGTTCGATCTTCAACCTGTTCTGCAAGGCTGTCAGCTCCTGTTGCCTGCCGCGCTGAGCAGAGATGGCGATACCCACCTGCACGCATTGAACCCGGCAATAGGTATAAAAAAACAATTCCGCAATGAACAAAAACAGGATCATCATCCAAGTCCAGGGCACTCTTCTTGCGCTGCTGTTTTTTGTTTTGCCTTTTGCGGCCATCTTCCGAAACCGTCTCCTTCGTACGCCTTCACGGCAACTTTTCCACCGCCCGAAGGCGGGTGCTGCGGGCCATGGGATTGCGCTCAACTTCTTGGGGCGCGGGCCTTAATACCTTTTTGGTCATCAGGCGCACTTGCGGCCGCCCGCCGCATCCGCAAATCGGCAAATCGGGCGGGCAGGTGCATCCACCGGCCAAATTTCTGAATCGTTGTTTCACCATGCGGTCTTCCAGGGAGTGAAACGACAAAATGCAAAGCCGCCCTCCCGGAGATAGATAATCAACCGCACGGCCCAAAAAGGTTTCCAGAATTTCCAGCTCCTTGTTAACGGCAATCCGCAAGGCCATGAAAACACGCGTGGCCGGGTGAATCTTTTGTTGCGCCGCGGAGCGGGCGGGAACAGCCGAACACACCAATTCAGCCAATTGGCGCGATGTGTCCAGTCTGGTTCGGGAGCGGGCGGCAACAATTGCCCGGGCAATGCGTTTGGACCAGCGCTCTTCCCCATACTGCCTGAATATGCGGAGCAATTCCCCTTCCTCCAGGTTATTGATTAAATCGGCCGCACATGCGGGGGATCGGATATCCATACGCATGTCCAGAGGTTCGTCTCTCTGAAAGCTGAACCCGCGGCCGCTTGATTCCAGTTGATATTGAGAAAGACCAAGGTCAAGAAGAATGCCGTCCACGGCATTGATCTTCAATTGATTCAGATAATCGGGGAGATGAAGGTAATTGCCATGGAAGAGATGGACATGGGCCGCAAACGGCTCCAGGAATGACTGGGCATTGGCGACGGCATCATGGTCCTGATCGATGCCGATTAACATTCCGCCGGGCATCATCTGCTGACAAATGGCCCTGGCGTGGCCGGCACCCCCTAGCGTGCCGTCGACATAAATCCCTCCGGGCCGGCAGGCCAGGCACGCGACAGCCTCTTGGAGCATGGCGCTCACGTGCCGGAAGGTCATGGCATCAAAGCCCTAATCTGGAGATCTCGTTGCGAACCTCCTCCTTCATCATGTCATTTTCCATCAATTGATTCTCCTTTTCCCAATTATCCCTGGACCAGATTTCAAAGTGTTCCAAAACCCCCACCAGGACAATCTCCTTTTCCAAGTCCGCATATTCGCGTAAGGATG
>JBFFHG010000222.1:0-6125 GCA_041557055.1 Desulfosarcinaceae bacterium | reverse complement strand
AGCTTTTCGAAGAACAGTCGCTCTCTCGGGAGAAAAGCCCCCCAGTCTTCAGGGAAGCTCTCTTTCAGGTTGGCGTAGTTGCCCCAGAAGCCGTCCCAGACGAACGGAGGAGGGACGGCCATCGCCGGTGCGGCCATCGGTGCCGCCCTGATGGGTATGCGCCCCGTGGCCGAGATGCAGTTCGCCGACTTCATCTCCTGTTGCTTCGACCAACTGGTAAACTTCGCCGCCACCAACCATTACCGTTGGGGTGGGTCGGTGCCCATCGTGATCCGGGCGCCATCCGGAGGCGGGCTGCGGGCCGGTCCCT
The DNA here is from genome assembly GCA_041557055.1 of Desulfosarcinaceae bacterium. Classification (GTDB taxonomy): domain Bacteria; phylum Desulfobacterota; class Desulfobacteria; order Desulfobacterales; family Desulfosarcinaceae; genus JARRKU01. The sequence goes on along the minus strand of JBFFHG010000222.1, from coordinate 5,815 downwards.
TCCACTCGCAAAACCCAGAAGCCTGGTTCGTCCACGTACCCGGTCTCAAAGTGGTGGCCCTTTGCATGAGCGACAAGGGCATGCCCCGGACCACTGAAGAGCGTCTCGCCATTGCCGATGAACTGATCAATGTGTTGGCAAAGAACAATATACCAATGGGCAATATCTATGTGGACCCGCTGGTGCAGCCCATCTCGACCAATGCCACCTTTGGCGTTTCCTTTCTGGACGCCATCGAAGCGATCACGACCCGGTTTGACGGCGTGCATACCGTCTGCGGGCTGTCGAACATTTCCTACGGCCTGCCGGCGCGCAAGATGCTCAACCGGGTTTTTGCCGTCATGGCGATTATAAGAGGCCTGGATGCGCTGATCGTCAATCCCCTGGATGCCCCCATGGCAGCCGAAATCGTTGCCGCCCAGGCCCTGGCCGGCAAGGATGAGTTTTGCATGAACTATCTGAAGGCATTCAGGTCGGGCCTTCTCCAGGCCAATTGAGCAGCAGCTTCGGTAACCTTCAAGCCATCTCAAAAAAGTCTTTTGGCCCAATCTCGGTGTTGGATCCGGGTTTCAAATCCTCGGAATACCGGCGTATGCCTGCGGTTTGAAACCCGGATCCGCCTTGATCTCGACCAAATTTATCTACTTCTGGATGGGCACTCTCTATAGGCATGACATTAAAATCAAACCGTTTTCCATTTCGGGTGACCTGTTTGTTTTTTGCGGCTGCCTGATGAACAGTCCCTTGCCGGCCATTTCGGGGCATGGATGACAAAATGCGATCCATCTCCAAGATCAGGGAGGCGGATATTCAACGTGCTGAACCAAATTACGGTGGCATGCCATCTTGAGCGCAAGGGCCGGGAGAACATTTGTGTGGTAATCACCCGCACCATAACGCCGTGCATGGAAAATAGGAGAAAGATAAGCATTGACTTTTTCCGTAATAAGTGTATTTTTTTTCCAGGTTTCTTAGTTGAATTAATAGGGAAATCCGTGAAAATCGGATACGGGCCCGCCGCTGTAACCGGGGACGAAAGTTGCACTTATGTCACTTGCCATTTGGTTGGGAAGACGCAACGAGTAGGATGATCCGGAAGTCAGAAGACCTGCCTGATAACAGACGCTCCTTTCCGTGGATCAGGAAGGAATACAGATACGTGGATTTACCAGGGCATCCCCGGATTTTTTTTTGATTCGGGGATTTTTTATTCTCCCCGCGCGATCAATCAACCAGGTTGGAGGATAATATGTATGTTCGCCCGTTAATTGCCTGTGAAAAGCTTTTTCCGTTTTTTTCGAAATCCGGAAATTGTTTCAGAGCAATTACTCTATTAAAATTGTTACCCTTACTCATCATCGCCATCCCTATCATATCTCACAGTGCGGATAAAGATCTGCTGATCATTGCGCCCTGGGAAATAAAGAGCCCCGATCCTTCAAAATCAGGGTATATCTATTCCAGAATGCAGGTGATTGAAACGCTCGTTGATGTTGATCATCATGGCAATCGAATTCCAGGTCTGGCGACCGCGTGGCATACCAGCGATGACGGCCTTCAATGGACTTTTACATTGCGGGAGGGGGTCAGATTTCATTATTGCAGTGATCTTACGGCGGCAGAGGTGGTTAATGCTTTGCAGATTGCGTTGCAAAAACCGGGGATGCTTACAAAAGCCCCCATTGAAAAAATCGTGCAAGCGGGAAACAACATCATCATTGTGCTTTCCAGGCCTTATGCTATTCTTGACAGCGCGTTAACCCATTACTCCGCCGGTATTCTCGCCCCCTGCGCATATAAAGAGACCGGAGAAGTATCTTTTCTGATTGGCACCGGCCCTTATCGGGCCGTTTCCCTGGAACCCCCGCAAAAATTGGTTGTACGCGCCTTTGCGCATTATTGGGGGGGGGCAACCGGCTATTCGTTCAGCGCAGTATCTTGCCGTATCACGCAATGAAACCAGAGCGCTCATGGCGGAAAGCGCAGATGCGGATATAACGTTCACAGTGGACCCGGTGACATTAAATCGGCTGAAAAGAAATAGCCGTCTGGCTGTTGCTTCAATTTCCCTGCCGCGAACGATTGTCATCAAACTCAATTGTGCGTTGCCTGTTTTTAGCGATTCTCAGGTCAGGAAGGCTTTTAGCGACGGGTTGGATCGGGAAGGCATCGCTCACAGCGTCATGCGGATGAAAGATTCAACGGCGTATCAACTTTTCCCGGAGGCCCTGGGCAGATGGCACCTGGATGCGCTCAATCACAGGCCGCCGCCGGGGACGGGGTTCAAGGCCTTACTTCTTGCGAGGGGCTGGACGGAAAATAAGCGCGGGTATCTTGAAAAGGACGGAAAGCTCTGTGAACTGACCATGCGGACCTATTCGGATCGTCCGGAACTTCCCGTGGTGGCGACCGCCCTGCAAGATCAGATGCGGAAAATGGGTGTCAAGCTCAACGTTTCGGTAACAAACGCCAGCGCTATTGCCCAGGGGCATCAGGACGGAAAGCTTGAAATGGGACTTGTTGCCCGCAATTACGGGCTCATACCAACTCCGCTGGGGACAATCCTTCAGGATTACGGTCCCGGGGGCGGAGACTGGGGCGCGATGAACTGGTCAAATGAAAGCATGCAGTCTGCATTGAGCAAGTTGCAACAGGCGACAACCCCGGGCAAACAGACCCGATTCATTGAGGCCATCATCACAATTCTCAACCGCGAGATGCCAATAATACCTGTTGTTTCCTATCAGCATACCGCTGTTCTAAGCAATGAGATCGGAGGCTTTACGCTGGATCCCCTTGAGCGCAGTTATCGTATTAACGAATTGTACTGGAGGGAAAATCAGTGAAAACTATCCGTTCCTTTCTATTTCAAACCGCTCTTGTCACCTGGCTTGTGGGCACGCTTACTTTTTTCCTCACCCGAATACTGCCGGGTGATATGGCCTACCGTATAGCCGCCGGCAGATACGGTCATGATCTTGTTGACAGCGCTGCGGCCAAAATGGTTCAGCAGGAACTGGGCCTGAGCAAACCGGCCATTATCAGTTATTTCAACTGGCTTATGGATCTGGCGACATGGGATTTAGGCGTTTCCCTGGTCAGCGGTACAAAGATAACAACCCTTTTGCTCCATGAGTTTGGCAGCACATTCACTCTGGCGCTGAGCGCTTTGGCCATTTCAGTCCTTGTGGGTCCCTCCATCGGAATTTTACTGGCTTTGACGGACAATCGCGTCGCAGAGAAAATTTTTCTGGCTGCGGCGGTCGCCGCGCGTTCAGTCCCGGGGTATGTCATCGGAATTCTTTTGATCATTCTTTTTTCGGTGTATCTCCACTGGTTACCGGCAGCCGGGTGCGGCAAAGGGATTAATTATGTTTTGCCGGCGCTGACCCTGTCTGTTCCGCTCTCTGCCGTATCCATAAGGATCACCCACGCCTCGCTCAAATCGGTCATGTCTTCTGCTTATTATGAATTTTCCAAACTAAAAGGCCTTGGCAATATGCAGACTCTTCTCTGTCACGGCCTGCGCAATATGGCGATCCCTGTCATTGCTTTTCATGGTGTTCAATTCATCTATCTCATTGAAGGCATTGTAATCGTAGAGACCTTGTTTGCCTGGCCGGGGATAGGCCACTCCATGGTGCATGCAATTATCGCCAGGGATATACCAATGATTCAGGGGACCGCCATGACCCTTGCCCTGAGTTTTGTGCTTTTGAACACGCTTCTGGATATTATCTATCGTTGGGTTGACCCCAGGGAGAATAAATCATGAAAGTTCCAAGCCGTTGGTCTTATGGACTTAACAATTCACAACTTCTTGGTTTTGTGCTTTTGTCGGTAATTATTTTATTTGGCTTCCTGCAGCCGCTCATCCATGATTCTTCAACCTATTCCACCAATCTGCAAAATGCCCTGAGTGGGCCAAGCCTGCAAGAACCCTTTGGTACGGATCATCTTGGCAGGAGTATGTTCGCCCGGATTGGTGCAGCTATCAGGCTCTCTTCAGGGCTGTCACTGCTCAGTGTCGTAACCGCTGTCATACCCGGAATCATCTTCGGTGTGCTTGCGGGCTGGAAGGGCGGTCTGGCTGATAAAGCCATTTCCCTTATGGCCGACGCTGTTGCCGCTCTGCCCGGACTGCTTCTCATTCTTTTGATTTCCGCTCTTGCGGCCGGATCCTTCCTGGTTCTCTATATTGCCATTGCTCTGGTGCTGTGGTTGGAATATTTCCGGGTTGTACGAGCGCAGACGCGTGTTCTTAGCACGAGTTCGCACATCGAAGCATCCCGCATGCTTGGTTTCAACCATTGGTACTGTCTGCGCAAGCATATATGGCCCGGTCTGGCCCCCAGCATACTGCCCCTTGCGGCACTGGGGGCCGGAAATGCCATTATGGCGCTTGCCACCCTGGGCTTTGTCAATGTGGGGGTCCGGCCTCCCGTTGCTGAACTGGGGTTGATGATGACAGAACTATTCCCTTATATCTACGAGGCACCTTTCATCCTCATTCAACCCATCGTGGTCGTTCTGTGTTTGGTGCTGAGCCTTAACATGCTAACCGGGAGAAAAGCGCGATGAACCCTGCACTGCGAGTCGAATCGCTTACCATTCATTCTACAGAAAATGACGCCGTTATCGTCAATCCAGTGAGCTTTCAACTAGCTGCGGGGATACCGGTAAACCTTTTGGGGGAAACCGGATCAGGGAAAAGCCTCATTGCCCAGGCAATCCTTGGCAACCTTGCCGAAACCTTGCAGGCTTCAGGCAAAATCTGGATTAACGGCACCGAATATCTTGGACAACCTTCAGGACAACGCAAGAAATTATGGGGAAGAAGCATAGGGCTTCTGCCCCAGGAGCCATGGCTTTCCCTGAATCCCACGAAGCGCTCTCTGAGACAACTTTCCGAGGTGTACCAGTATGTCACCGGTAAGCGGAAAAGAGCGTCGACCACGGCCGCTAAAAATGATCTGGTAAAATTCGACATCAGGGACACAGCGAAAAAGCTTCCCCATGAACTGTCCGGAGGAATGGCTCAACGGCTCGTATTTTGTTGCACCATGGCCGGTGGCGCCAATATCCTCATGGTTGACGAGCCGACAAAAGGCCTTGACGCGGACCGCAAGCAAGATGTTATTGAACAACTTAAACAATTTGTTCGCAATGGCGGCCATCTCCTTGTTATTACCCATGATATTGAGGTCGCGGAACAACTTGACGGTCAGACTGTTGTCATGCGGGGTGGGGAAGTACTGGAAAAAGACCGGACAGCCAAACTTTTTTCCGCCCCGCAGAAAGCATATACGCAAGCACTTATGGATGCGGCACCGAAAAACTGGAGCCGGTTTCCCAGTGCCGCGGCGCAGCAGCCCCCCGCTGTTTCCTGCACGGGCGTATCCAAATCACGTTCCGGCCGTCTCCTCTTTTCAGATCTGAATCTTACCATTCACAGGGGGGAAATCGTTGGATTATATGGCCCCAGCGGGAGCGGGAAAAGTACCCTGGGCGATATCCTTTTGGGGTTGGTTCCCCCGGATTCCGGGCGGGTGAAGACGAATCCTGATTTCAAACCCTTTCAATTTTTAAAACTCTACCAGGACCCGCCCTCCGCCTTTTCCCCTTTTCATACGTTGCGCAGCACCCTTCAAGACTTTTTGGACCTCCATCGGATAGCACCTCATAATGTTTCCCGCTTATTGGGAAAACTCAATCTCGACCAAGGGATTCTGGAACGAAATCCAGGCAATATTTCCGGTGGCGAACTGCAGCGGATCGCTCTGATGAGGGCACTTCTCCTTGATCCGGTATTCTT
>JBFFHG010000221.1:0-6134 GCA_041557055.1 Desulfosarcinaceae bacterium | reverse complement strand
GCCATCGGCGCCATGATCGAGCTTCCCGCAGTGGTCGGTATCATGGATGAACTGGCCCTGCGGGCGGATTTTTTCTCCGTCGGCACCAATGATTTCATTCAGTATATGCTGGCTGTGGATCGCACCAATGAAAACGTGGCTCACTATTACGAGCCTTTTCATCCCGGCGTGATGCGGGCCCTGGCGCGCATTGTTCAAATCAGCCGGCATCACCATAAGCCAATTTGCGTCTGCGGAGAGGTCGCCCACGATCCCTCCTATATTCCATTCTTGCTGGGTATCGGTGTGCGCCGCCTGAGCCTCGACCCTCAATTTTTGCCTGTGGTCCAAAAATGTGTTTCCGAAACCACCATAGACGCCGATGAGAAATTTGCCGGGGCGTTGTTGGCATGCGGTACGCGCGCTTGTGTGCAAAAGGTCCGAACAGGATGGACCAATTCCGGGAACTGACAAGGTGCCGTCCGCATCGCTGCCCTAAAAAGTGCAAATTTAGTAACAGCCATGCACCAATACAGGATCAATCGGAACCACTCTTATTTGTCGCCCTTTCGCCCTGAAGGGTTTTGTGCAATATTTTATTGTTATTACAGGGCATTGCGTTATGTGTGATTTGGACTGTGCGAATCGGATGGGACGACGATGCCATCAAGCAGGTTGGTATGGTAGTTGCTTTTATGCTAAAATTGTTAGACTTCGGACAAAAAAACCTCAATGCAAGCCGGACTCTATAGGGGAGATTTTTATGAGCCCATTTGCCCTCGTTGGCAGACTATGCAGCGCCGCGACGTTGTGCTGTTCTCTTTTTGCACCGGTTTCCACCCTGCAAGCCGACCCGGTGCTCATTGATCACGGTTGCACCGATATTACCCTGATCCCTCAGTCCGCCATAGAGCAGGCCAAAGGGGCGCTGCATATTGCTTATGGCCACACCTCGCACGGCAGCCAGTTGACCACGGGCATGACCGGCTTGGTGTCATTTGCCAACGGCGGCGGGTTGGGGCTTGACCTGCCCGAGAATATTTTCGCGTGGAACAACGGTGGCGCGGATGGTGCTTTGGACCTGCGCGATTATGCCATGGAGGGAGACGTGGGCTACTATCCCCAGTGGGTGGAAAATACAAGAACTTATTTGGACAATCCGGACCAGGGGGATGTGAATGTGGTTATCTGGTCGTGGTGCGGCCAAGTGAACGAAAAATACGCCGCCAATACCCTGGAAAGTGAATATTTAACGCCCATGACGCAGTTGGAAGCAGAATATCCCGATGTAAGATTTGTTTATATGACCGGCCATGTGGATATTTGGGATGATGCCGACAATAAAGCCGCCAATCAAATGATCCGTGATTTTTGTATCGCCAACGACAAGATTCTATACGATTTTGCAGATATCGAGCATTATGACCCGGACGGTACCTATTTTGAATACGTTCATGACAATTGCGACTACTATGACAGGCCGGCTGGCACCCTTTTGGGAAACTGGGCCACGCAATGGCAGGCCAGTCATGTATTGGGAGAAGACTGGTACGATTGCAGCTTGGCCCACAGCCAACCGCTGAACGCCAACCGCAAAGCCTATGCGGCGTGGTGGCTTTGGGCGACCTTGGCCGGCTGGAACCCTTCGGGTATCAACCATGCGCCGGTTCTGCAATCCATCGGCGACCGGGAGGTGGAGTGGAACCAGTTGCTGGCGTTTACGGTGGCGGCCGTTGATTCGGACAGCGCCGATGTGCTGACGTACAGCGCTGCGCCCTTGCCGACCGGTGCTGTTTTCGATCATGCAACCGGCACCTTCAGTTGGACGCCCGCAGCCGGTGACGAGGGCGATTATCAAGTCGTTTTTTCCGTGACCGACAATGGTTCGCCCCGGGGAACCGACCAGGAAACCGTTATGATTTCCGTTTATGCGCCGGGAAGTACCCCGGCCGGTGCCAGCGATACCGACGAGGGTACAAGTTCCGGCAGCAGCGGATGTTTTATGGGCACTCTTTTTGGGCAATGACGACGGTTATTTTATTCTTTCACTATGCTTCCGACGCTTTTGTTTTGACTTGAAATGAGGCGAACCTTACTTGCCGCTTGCCAGTTTTTGACGTATAGTGCGGGAAATTCTTCAGAAAACCGATAGCTGTTTGCAGGGCAGCAAAAGAGTCCGAGACAAATTATGAAATCCGAGTTTTCCGATTCAGCCATCAAGGTCGTCGAACGGACCCTTGATTTCGCCTATAGCCAAGGACGCAACATGCTTTTTGAGCATGAGGTCTATATCATCTTGGCAGCCATGGGGTTGTCCGTGCCAACGCACGTCATGGTGACAACCGGGGCGCAGATTACCGAAGAACTGCTGGCCAAGTTTAAGAGCAAACGGATTGTGATCAAGGTTGTGGCCGGCCAGGTCAGCCACAAAGAGAGCGCCGGGGGGGTGCGGGTGGTGGCCAATGCGCCTGACCGGGTGCGGGCCGCCGTTGAACGCATGTTGGCCGATTTTGCGGATCAGGGTGTTGCCGTACAAGGGGTCTTGCTGGTCCAATGGATCCAATACTCCAGGGAACTGGGCGATGAGGTGCTGCTGGGATTTCGCGAGAGCGAAACCTTCGGGCCGGTGATCTCTTTCAGTAAAGGCGGCAGCGACGCCGAGCATTTTGCCACCTGTTTTTCGCCGCCCAACTTGATCCTGGCGCCCATCGACAGGCAATGGGCTCAAGCGCTCTTGGCATCCACCCGCATTTATCAGAAGTATGTGAGGCAAGGTAAGGCGCATTATGTCAGCCGCTGCGCGGATGCGGGGGTCAAGTTCTCGGAACTGGCCATGGCCTTCTCCAACTATTTTAATAGCGATACCCGGTTTGTGTTCACCGAATTCGAGGTGAACCCGTTCGTTTTTACGCCCGGGGGGCGCTTCATTGCCCTGGATGGTCTGGCCCGTTTTGAAAAGCGGACTTCGTCGGGCGCCGCTCTTTTTTTAGCACCCAAGGAGACCATCACACCTTTTTTCGAGCCCCGGGGGGTTGCCGTCGTGGGGGTCAGCATTGCCGATGCCACCAAACCGGGTCATATTATCTTTAAGAACATGATCCGATTGCAGCGCGAAGATGTCTATGCTGTCAATCCCAGGGGGGGGCGGTTCGATGCCGGCGGGAAAAGTCTGCCGGTCTACGCTTCCGTTACCGATATCGAACACCCTGTGGATTTGGCCATTGTCACCGTTTCGGCCGGTGCTGCATTGGCTGTGGTGGCGGCGTGTGCCCGGAAAGGGGTCAAGGCGGTGATTTTGATTCCAGGCGGATTCAGCGAAATTGACCGCTACCGGGACGTGGAAGAAAAGATTCTGGCCATGGCTCACGGCAGGGGGTTCCGGGTTATGGGACCCAATTGCCTGGGAATTATCTATGCCGGGAGCGCCGCAAGTAAAGGAATCAACTCTTTTTTTGTCTCCGAGGAAAAATTTACCATAAACTTTGAAAAAGAGAGCAACGTGGCGCTGCTGACCCAGAGCGGCGCTCTGGGCATCATTGAAATCGAGAACCTGAAAAACGCCATTTCACCGAAAGTGATCGTCAGTTACGGTAATCAATTGGATGTGGATCTGTGCGATCTGGTCAACTTCTTTCAGGATGACGCCGCAGTGGATGTGATCGGCTGCTACATCGAAGGGTTCAAACCCTATGCCGGGCGAAAATTTTTTAACATTGCGGCCCGCAGCACCAAGCCGGTGATTGTTTACAAGGCCGGCCGTACCGAGGCGGGGCGCAAGGCGACCCAATCCCACACCGCCAGTATCGCCGGCGAATACGAAGTGGCCAAGGCCGCCATGAAGCAAGCCGGTTTGATTGTGGCCGATACCATGATCGACCATGGCGATCTGCTTAAAACGTTTGCCCTCCTCAGTGATTTTGAAGTCGGTGGCAACCGGCTGGCGGTCATTGCCAATGCCGGGTATGAGAAGACTATTGCCGCCGATAACCTGGGCCAAATGGTATTGGCTGAGTTTGACGCGGCCACCCGCCAGGCGCTTATAGAAATTTTGCCGGCCATGGTGCTGCCCGATCCCCTTCTGGACCTGACGCCCATGGCCGATGACGCCACCTTTGAGGGGTGCATTGAAACGTCCCTGGCCTCCGATACGGTGGATGCCTTGCTGATTTCCATCGTTCCCCAGAGTGCTCTGCTGCACACCACCGATGAAGAGATCTTGCAGAATCCGGATAATATTGCCGCCCGCATCATTCGATTGGTGCATGCCTATAAAAAACCCGCGGTGGTCTCGGTGAATGTGGTCTCGGGGGCCGATGCGGTCTACAATAACCTGGGAAAAACCCTGGACAGCGGCGGGGTGCCCACCTTCCTGACAGCTGATCGGGCCATGTTCTGTTTGAATGCCTTCGTACGCTACAGAATGTTGAAGCAGACCGGCAACAAGAGTGAGTGGCTGAAATAGGCCAATTGACAAGATGGGATAAGTGTTTGGTATCGCGCACTTTTTCGTGTTTTGAAGTGCTCTGGAAGTCACTCGTCCAACATATAGCACTTGTATAAACCCAAAGCAAAACAAGAGAGGAGAAAAAAATGGTCAAAGGTAAAGTGGTGTATTTTGTTTTATCCATATTGGCGGCAGCATTTATCAGCGCATGTGCCGCCCAGGGGACGCCGCCGCCGGCTTTTGATACCCAACCCGTCACCAGCGGAAAGTGGAACAAGAAAGTCGATCATCTCTATTTTATTATGGATGCGTCATCTTCCATGGATGAAAGCTACAAGCTGGAGAGAGCCCGCAGTGTGATTGCCAATTTCAATCAGACCATGCCCGCACTTGATCTGATGGTCACTCTGCGCACTTTTGGGCATGATCCAAGCGTGGCAGCCAAATCATCGGATCTGATGGTCATGCCCCAGGCATATGCCCCCGGTGTCGTGGCTGCCGGTTTGTCCAAGGTGTCCAAGGCCGGTGGATTCAGTCCCCTGGATCGGGCCCTTAAGGATGCCGCCGACGATCTGAAAGAGGTCAGCGCCCCCATCGCCATGATTATCGTGAGTGACGCTAAGGATATGACGGATGCGCCTGTTGCGGCTGCAAAAGCGCTGAATGAGAGCCATGCCGGCAGACTGTGCATCTATACCGTGCAGGTGGGCGCTGCGGCCGGCGGGCAAAGGCTGCTCTCTATGATTGCCCAGAGCACCGATTGCGGCAGGGCAATGACCGCCGACAGCCTGGCCACGGGCGCTGCCATGAACGCTTTTGTCACGGAGGTCTTGCTGGCCGGTATGACGGACAGCGATGGTGACGGGATTGCCGATGGTAAAGACCGTTGCCCGAATACACCGCGTGGTGTGAAAGTGGATATGTCCGGTTGTCCTCTGGACAGCGACATGGACGGCGTGCCGGATTACAAAGATCAATGCCCGGATACACTGCGGGGAACCAAAGTGGATGCCAAGGGGTGCCCGTTTCCCGTGGCCACATTGGGTAAGGTGACGGCCGCGGGAACCTATATTTTCGAGGATATTCAGTTTGAAACCAATAAAGCCGACCTGAAGACGAGTTCTTATCCGGCATTGAGTAAAATCGTTGAGGCCATGAGGGCCCAACAGGATTTAAAGATCGAGATTCAGGGTCACACCGACAGCACCGGCAAACATGATTACAATGTGGGGCTGAGTCAGAGGCGCGCCGCGTCGGTAAAAGCTTACCTGGTATCCAAAGGCATCGCCGCCGCCCGTATGACAACCGTGGGATATGGCCCGGACCACCCCATCGACACCAATAAAACCAGTGCGGGCCGTTCCAAAAACCGCCGCGTGGAGCTTAAACCCATCCGGTAACCATCAAACAAAATAACCCCCAGATCAATAAAAGGGGCGTCGGCATTTCAGGTCGGCGCCCCTTTTGTTAGTCGGGCGTATGGCCGACAACTTTGTCCGGATGGTAAAAAGATCACTATCATCAACCAAAAAAACTTGACAAGCAATGAGAGCTCTTTTATTAGGTTATTAAAAAAAAGTTTTAAATCTCAAACAATGAGGGCGCCATGGAATCCCACAACAGAGAGCGCACGGTCAATAGACCCCTGACCTCCGTCATGGAGGACTATCTGGAGGCGATTTACGATCTGGATAGGGAAAAGAGGGTGGTG
>JBFFHG010000220.1:0-6142 GCA_041557055.1 Desulfosarcinaceae bacterium | reverse complement strand
TTCGAAGCCGACATGACAGATAAAGCTGTGACCAATATTATCAATGTGTTGTTGATAATGCTGTTTCTCATTTCATGATCTCCTATATTGACATTAGAGGAAATAAATCTTTCAAGCCCTCGCCATTATTCCTTATGGCCCCTGGCAAGCATGGCCGCAATGATGAATCCAACGCAAATTTTTATGCAACGTTAGGATTAGGATCTAATTGTTATAAATTCAATCTTTGTGCCAGTATTTCGAATACTCAGCCTAACGCCATCCATCAGCCTGATTTTTAATCGTAAATAGTTAAAAAACAGTTACAACACGGCCATTAACCGCCATATAAAAGGGGTCATATTTAACCACTGGTCACATATGACCCCTTTTCCGTCTCCTTGGTGCTATGGGTGCCCATGGGAAGGTTGAATTGGGATTGGGAAAATAATTTATGGTTTACGGATATTGAGCTTGCGCATGCGGGCGCGCAAGGTGCTGCGGTCGAGGCCGAGGATTTGGGCCGCGCTGTTCTGGCCGCTGACTTTCCAATGGACCTGTTCCAGCACCCGAATGATATATTCACGTTCAACATCGGCCAGGGTGCGTTCAGATCGCGTTAAATCTTTGTGCGGTTTTTTCAGTTCGTCCACCAGGCGCAGCTTGGGTCCCGAGGAGTTGATTACCGCCCGTTCGAGGACATTTTCCAGTTCACGGATATTGCCCGGCCAATGATATTTCAGCAACGCATCCATAACACCCACCGGGACCATCTCAATGGATTTACCCAGTCTTTTTGAAATTTTATCAATATAAAAATTGACCAGCAGCGGTATGTCCGCCAATCGATCCCGGAGTGGCGGCATGGTGATCGGGAAAATATTGAGCCGGTACCAAAGATCCTCCCGGAATCGGCCCTTGCGGACCTCCTCTTCCAGATTGCGATTGGTGGCGGCAATAATGCGCACATCGACCTTGATCGTGTCGGAGCTGCCCAGGCGTTCAAACTCACCACTCTCTATCACCCGGAGCAACTTGGGCTGCAATTCCAGGGGCAGTTCGCCAATCTCATCCAAAAACAGGGTCGCACTGTTGGCAACCTCAAATCGCCCCAACCGCCTGGAATGAGCACCGGTGAAAGCGCCTTTCTCGTGGCCGAAAAGTTCGCTTTCAATCAGGTTTGAAGGCAGCGCAGCACAATTCATTTTAATCAAGGCGCGCTCCTTGCGCAGGCTCAAGCCGTGAATCGCCCGCGCCACCAGTTCTTTGCCGGTTCCGGTTTCGCCCAGAACCAGGACATTGGTATCCGTGCCGGCGATTTGCTCAACCTTGTAAAAAACGTAATTGATTTCATCGCTTTGGCCGATAATGTGCTCATGGTTGAATTCCAGTTTGATCTCTTCCTGAAGGTACTTTCGCTCGGCATCGAGCTGATCTTTTAACTGCTTAATTTCTTCAAGGGCGGTTTCAGTCAGTTGTCTGCTTTTTTCCGCGGCTTGTCTTGACATCATGAGTTCGGCCGTTCGCTCTTGAACAATTTCCTCAAGATGTCTTTTGTAGTATTCACGCTCGGTCACATCCTCGATGGATAGTAGGATCAGCTGGGTCTGCTTAGACTCCCTGTGAATCCGTCTGGCGTTCAAATGCATTATCTTTCGGCCTATGGTCTCAAAGTCATGTTCCACTTCAAAGTCATTAAATATGGTGTTATGAGGAAGAATATCTTCAAGCAGTTCTCTAAGCCGGGGGATGTCCCACTGCCGATCGCCCAGATCATATATTAGGGCGCCCTCGGTCTCATCCGGTTTGACGTTGAAGGTCTGGTAAAAAGAATGGTTGGCCTTTACAACTTTCAGATCAGCATCAAGCACCACTAAAGGTTCGCGAATCGAACCCAGGATATTATTAAAAATTTCCATAAAAGATTTTTGCATTGACCTGTCTCACACTGTCCACTGACCTGTTCGTTTTAACATTCTCAGGTGGTTGCTTGTGATCTTTCGAGAATACTTTTACATTAATATAATTGCATCGTGAACGCAATAGAACCAACCATCACGGTACGCTCATCATATGTTACCGCCTTGTTATCTTTTGCTCATCTTGATAAAAGAGATGAAAGTAAGCTGGACAGAAAGGGTTAACGGGGGTGGTCATATATGACCAAAATGTCAATTTACGCCCACGAGCGCGCTCAAGCCGGCTGCATCCAACGCATTATTCAGCAACTGGTGTGTGTCCGCTTCTTTATCGATCTTCAGCGCCTCGATGGAAAGCTCGCGCGCCTGCTGCCTGGTGAAGCTTCGCATGGTCCATTTGACACGCGGGAGGCTGGACGGATTCATGCTCAGCGAGTCGACGCCGAGCCCCAAAAGCAGAAGGGCGGATGCCGGATTCCCAGCCATTTCACCGCATACGCCAACCGGCTTGTTTTGGCGATGAGCTCTTTGGACGATATCGTCAATAACATGTATGACAGCGGGATGCAGATTGTCATAGAAGCCCTGAACCCGGGGATTGTTCCTGTCCACGGCCAGTAAATACTGGGTAAGATCGTTCGTTCCGATCGAGAAAAAATCCACGCGTTTTGACAGTGCGGCGATTAAATAGACCGCCGAAGGCACTTCGATCATGGCGCCTATTTGAGGCTTTGCAGCGGCTTGGCCTTCCGCCGTCAGATCCAAATAGGCGCGTTCCAGCAGACCAAGGGTATTATCGATCTCGCTCACCCTGCTGATCATGGGAAAAAGGATCTGCAAATTATTCAGTTCGGCATTGGCGCGCAACAAGGCCCGCAGTTGCGTCAGAAAAATTTCGGGATGATCTAGGGTAAAACGGATCCCGCGCCAGCCAAGAAATGGATTGGTTTCGTCGATGGAAAAAAACGGCAGCTTCTTGTCGCCGCCGGTATCAAGGCTACGGATCGTCACCGGCTTCGGCGCGAAGGATTCAAGTAAATTGCGGTAAAGACGATATTGCTCATCCTCCGTGGGAAGCGTGTCGCGCGCGATAAAGAAAAACTCTGTGCGATAGAGACCTACGCCCTCATATTCGTCGGCGTGGGTCAGCACCTCGTCAGCGCCGATCCCCAGATTGACATACAATGGAATCGTCACGCCGTCCGCGGTCTCCGCGGGTTGATCGCGAAGTGTTTCAAGTTGGGCGGTGATGGCTCGCTCTTCTTGCATGCGTTGCCGAAATTCATTGATATCCACAGGCGATGGGTTGATGCAGACAACTCCCTTGGTGCCGTCGACAGCGATTTCGCAATCCTCCAAATAGCCGATCGGAAGATCGGTCAACCCCATGACAGCGGGAATACCCAATGCGTGGCAAATGATAGCAATATGGGATAAAGCCGATCCCCTCATACAAATGATGCCGGCCAGCCGGTCCTGCGGAACATCTGAAATATCAGCCAGACTGAGTTCCATTCCCGCCAGAATGCATTGTTTTGGATACTCTCCGTGCACGGCCCCCTGTAAATGGATAAAAATGTGCCGGCCAATGTTGCGGATATCTTCGGCACGCGCAGCAAGATAAGGATCATCCATCCGCTCAAAGACGTGCGCAAGCTCCAAGATGGTGTCTCTTAACGCGCCACGCGCCCATTGCCCGTTCCGGATCCGTGCAACCGTTCCGGCATTCAGCCTGTGGGATTCAAGCATCATTATGTATGCATCGAACAGAGATAGAACCTCGCCGGGCAGATTGGCACTCATACGTTCGCTGCTTGCGCGCAATTCTTGTTTGGCCGCCACAACAGCGGCCCGGAAGGCCGTAACTTCCGAGTCTATGTCCGGCGCTCGGCGGTCGGGTGTCGATTGCAGATCCGCTGGTTGCGACAGCACGATGCTACCAATGGTTACGCCCGGCGCGCAAGGAATTCCACGGATAAATATTCTTCCCCGCGATGGTCCGTTGAGTCGCCTGCTGAAATCCCATTTCGCCAGAAGATGATTGAGCGCGCCGCCAAGCTGGGTTGCAAGGGTCGTAAAAAAAGCCGCCTCGTCGTTGTCAAAGCGGCGTCGCTCATGCTTCTGGGTCACCAATACGCCCAGTACCCGGCCATGATGAATGATGGGCGCGCCCATAAAGCCGTGAAAGGCCCCATCTCCGATGTCCGGGATATGGCGAAAACCGGGATGATCGGCGGCATTGGAAAGGTTGATGGCTTCCTCGTGCGCGGCCACCCAGCCCACCAACCCCTCGTTACGGCCTACCCGCGCCTTGCCGACCGCGTCGGGAATCAATCCATCCGCCGCCATCAGGAGATACTGGTCGGTTTGCGTGTCATTTAGATAGACGGAACATGCGTTTGTATCCATGGACAATTTTGCCCGTTGCACGACAAGTGATAGGGCTTCATCCAATTGCGTTGTGTTGCTGACCTCTTTTACAATTTGGCGCGAATTTACAAGCATAGGGATAATTTCCACTCCAAAGTCTTTTCCTTCAGCGTCCTCATGAATTACCGAACACAGTTGCTGGTTTGCTCTGAGTTTGATCCTTCTCACCGCAACTCGTCAATGCCCCAAAGGCCAGTAGCAACATGATTGCCAATAAATATCTGACGGACATAACGGTCTTCATTTGAACAACCACCTTATCAGTTATTCTTGTGCTGCCTTTTATTATAAAGCTATACGACCTGACCGTCTTCTTACCGGTTGCATAGAGAACAACAAATCCAACACAACGACGGGTCGGCGCTCTTTTATTGCTGGTCGCCGCGCTTTGCGGAATCGGTGGCGACCTGTAAGGGGCATTAATACATATCCTCCGGTGGCATGGCGCTCGCCGAGGATTTTCCCTTTCTGGGTTTGTCGGCAATCATCGCCTCCGTGGTCATGAGAAGGCCGGCCACGGAGGCGGCATTTTGAAGCGAAAATCGTGATACCTTGGTCGGGTCTACAATACCGGCCGTCATAAGATCTTCATAACTCCCTGTCTCGGCATTGAATTCAAAACTCCCTTGTCCCCTCATTACATGCTGAAGCACCACGGAACCCTCAAAACCGGCATTGGCGGCGATCTGCCTCACCGGCTCTTCAAGGGCACGCTTAATGAACTTGACACCAAGTTGTTCTTCGCCGGGGAGCTGAGTCTTTTCAAGAACCATCATGGCGCGTATGTAGGCAACGCCGCCGCCGGGGACGATGCCTTCCTCTACGGCTGCACGCGTGGCATTGAGGGCATCCTCAATGCGGTCTTTCTTTTCCATCATTTCAGTCTCCGTCGCCGCACCCACATTGATAACGGCCACGCCCCCGATCAATTTTGCCAGGCGCCCCTGAAGCTTTTCCTTGTCATAATTGCTGGTTGTCGCTTCAATTTGGGCCTTAATCTGTTTTATACGCCCCTCCAGGGTCTTCCGGTCGCCACCGCCGTCGATGATGGTCGTGTTGTCCTTGTCCAAAGTAACCCGTTTGGCAGTGCCCAGGTCTTTCAGGGTTATTGTTTCCACCTTGACGCCCAAGTCCTCACTGATCGCCCGGCCTCCGGTCAGGGCGGCAAGATCTTCCAGCATGGCCTTGCGATGGTCACCAAAGCCAGGGGTCTTAACCGCCGCGCAATGCAAGGTCCCCTTCAGTTTATTCAACACCAGGGTGGCCAGAGCATCTCCATCCACATCCTCCGCCATAATCAGGATGGGTTTACCGGCTCTTGCAACCTGCTCCAAAAGTGGAAGCAGATCCCGCATGGTGCTGATCTTTCTTTCATGCAAAAGAATATAGGGATCTTCCAGATGGACCGTCATCTTCACCGGGTCGGTAACAAAGTAGGGACTCAGGTACCCGCGGTCAAATTGCATCCCTTCAACAACCTTCAGCGTCGTCTCCATGACCTTGGCTTCCTCTACCGTAATCACACCCTCCTTGCCCACTTTTTCCATGGCCTCGGCGATTAGGTCGCCAATAGCATGATCGTTGTTTGCCGATATGGTCCCGATCTGGGCGATATCTTTTCTATTTTTTGTCGGTTTGGACACCTTTTTCAGTTCTTCCACCACCAGCGCAACGGCCTTGTCAATGCCCCGTTTTATGGACATGGGGTTCACGCCGGCCGCCACGAGCTTGGCGCCTTCGCGATAGATGACCCGGGCCAGGGTGGTTGCCGTGGTGGTGCCGTCCCCGGCTGCATCGGATGTCTCGGAAGCCAC
>JBFFHG010000219.1:0-6147 GCA_041557055.1 Desulfosarcinaceae bacterium | reverse complement strand
TTCGCTGCCTCCGGTTGCCGGGGCTGTGAACATGCGATTTTGAACATTCACCACCAGGTCCAATCCCTTTCGCGCTGGATCGACATCGTCTTCTGGCCTTACCTTCTGGGCTCAGGGCAACAAGATCTCGATGCACTGCCTTCCGTTGATGTCTGCTTTTTTACTGGCGCCCTTGCCACAACGGCTGAACGCCGCATGGCCGAGCAGCTCAGGGCCAAAGCGGAGGTTGTGGTGGCTTGCGGCGCCTGCGCCGCCTTCGGCGGATTGCCCGGCCTTGCGAATCTGAAAAAGGATGGCTGCCAAGACGCCCAACCGCTCCCCGGCGACACACCCCCCGAAAGCAACCCCATGTTGCCGGAGTTGGAACCCCGGATATCAGCCCTGGAGCAGGTCGTATCCGTGGATTACGTGATTCCCGGCTGCCAGCCCACCCAATCACTGCTGTGGGCCGGGCTCCAGGCGCTGGCATGCGGTCCGCGCTCCCAAAGCAAGCTTTCATTTGCATCCTCCCGGCTGCCGGCCAGAACAGCGCAGGCCATTACTTCCGGCATTGCACCACCCAAAGGGACCTGTTTTGCCGGCGACAAAGCGGTTTGCGCCAGTTGCAGCCGGGTTAAAGAAGAGAAAAAATTCAAAGCCGCCATCCGTCCCTTTGAAAAATACGAAGAGAGCGGCCGGTGTTTGTTGGAGCAAGGCCTGATCTGCCTGGGAATTTCAACCCGCGAAGGTTGCGGCGGACTGTGCACGGGTGTCGGACAGCCCTGCCGGGGCTGTTTCGGAAAAGCCGAAGCCGTCTATGATCCCGGAGCAAAAATGGTTTCAGCCGTCAGCTCCACCTTCACCTCCGACAAAAAAGACGAAATCGAGCAAATGACAGCGAATTTGCATGATTTAAGCGGAACCTTCTACCGTTATACGTTAGCAACGCAATGTGCGCTGTTGGATAAGGAATAAGCATGCAGACAATTACTCTTGAACCTTTGCGGTGGCAGGAAGACCCCTCCCGCATTACCGTTCATGCCAATGATTCGCATCTGGCGGTGTATTATCAGGTCACCAGCCCCAAACCCGTGGAGCCCCTGTGCTGCGGCCGGCCTGTGGAAGAGCTGCCCCGTATATTGCCGATTCTGGCGCCGGCCCATCACTTGACCGCTGCGCTGGCCCTGGACCGACTATTTCAGGTTGAGCCGCCGGAGTTGGCCCAAAACATGCGGTCCGCGCTGCTTCAGGCCCAGTTTTATGCCGCCCACCTGCGTAAAATCTTCTTCCTGATGACAAGCCGTCAAGAACCGTTTGCCGATTTTCGGGTCGCCGGTCACGGCGTCGGTCAACAGATGATATCCAAACGTGTCCTTGAAAAAGTCATGCACCATGCCGCCTTGGCCCAGGAGGCCGAAGATATCCTGGGCGGCCGGCACGATCACCCCCTGACGGCAGTGGCCGGCGGGGTCAGCCGCTATCTTAAGGAAGGGCACTACGAACGGTTGGCCGACATCTGCAAAGTCTTGTTGTCTTTTGCCCGGGAGCTGTCCGAATTCATGCGCACCGAAATCCTGGCTGACGGGAGCCTTCTTTCGCCATGGTCGGATTTCCATATTCCGGCATTGGCGGGTTTGCACCTGGCCCCGGGCGATCAACCGACCCTTACCGGTCCCGACGGCAGCGCGCAGCAATTCAACGCCGAGCACCTGGGCGATATGATCGCCCTGCACCAGGAAACGTGGACCTATCAACCCTTTGCCTATCTCAAAGAAAAGGGTTGGCAGGGGATTGAACCGTGTCAGAGTCTCTTCTTCGTCGGACCCCTGGCCCGTTTCAATGCCGATCAGACGGCAGCCACACCGTTGGCCGAGGAAGAACGCCAACGGATGATCGAATGCCTGGGAACGCCGCCGGTGTATAAATTGACGGCAGCCTTCGGCGCATTGGCCGTGGAACTGCTTCAGGCGGCTGAAACGATGCAAAGCCTGAGCAGCCCGGAAAAGCTGGCCGGTCCGGCCCTGCGGACCATCCCCAAGACCAGGGCCGGATCGACCTGGGCCGTGCTGGAAGCACCCCGAGGTTTGACCTGGCACCAGTATCGCGTCAGCGATGACGGCTTGGTCCAAAGCATAAGGGTTATGGATGCACGTGCGGCCAATAACGCTCTGAAGAACATGCTTGCCAGGCAATGGGTGGCCGCAGCACTGGCGAATAAAGAAGCGCCGGCCGCAATAAAAGAAAAAGTGGCGGTGGCGCTGCTGCCTTTTTAGTTTTCGTCAAATCGTTGATACGTTGATCCGTCAAATCGGAAAACCACTGAATCAACGATTTAACGATTCGACCATTCGACGAAACAGGAGGATATGGTGACCTATAAAACTTTAATCATCGATGCCCGCAAATGCACAGGCTGCCGTTCCTGCGAAAGCTACTGCGCCTTAAAGCACGAGGGGGTTTGCAGTCCGGCCAAAGGCCGCGTGCATGTGGTCAAGTGGGAACAGGAAGGCGTTTATGTGCCCATCAATTGCATGCGTTGCGAAGAACCGGCCTGCGAAATGGCCTGTCCCAAACAGGCCACATTCCGCAATTATGAAACCGGCGCCATGGAAGTGGACGCCACCCGGTGCATCGGGTGCTACAGTTGCGTGTTTGCATGTCCATTCGGCGCCACCTTTGTGGACAGCCTGGACGGCCGGGTACTCAAATGCGATCTGTGCGACGGCGATCCGACCTGCGCCAAAGTGTGCCCCACCGGGGCCATTACCTGTGAAGAGATTAATAAAGAGACCTATCTGAAACTCATTGCCAACGCTGAATGCATACCGCAATTGGTCAAGCAGGCTTTGGGGGCATAGTTGGGGGTATCGGGCCATTTATCGGGTTCTTTCGGCCCCGGGTGTGCGCCTGGTAAAGCCAGGGGCACAGTCTCTCTTTTCATAAGGTTAGTCAACGTCACTATTCAGCGAGGAATTAAAAATGTACGGATGGGCAGGCAACATACTTAAAATCGATTTAAGCTCGGGCGATATCACCACCGAACCGACCGAACCCTATGTGGACCAATTTCTGGGCGGCCGCGGTTTGGGCGTGCGTCTTATCTATGACCATTACAAGCCGGGCACGGATGCGTTTGATCCGTCCAACCCATTGATTTTCAATACCGGCCCCTTGTCCGGAACCGCTTTGCCGGGTACGGGACGCGTGGATGTCACCGCCCTGTCTCCCATGAGCCAGTTGCGGGCCAAATCCAACTTCGGCGCCTATTGGGGACCGGAACTCAAGTTCTGCGGCTACGATCATCTCATGATCACCGGAAAAGCCGAAAAGCCTTGCTACATTTGGATAAAGGACGGAAGAGTGGAGATCCGCGATGCTGAACAACTATGGGGGCAGGACACTTTCGAAACCCAGAAGCTGATTCAGAAGGAGCTCGGGGACCCGGAGATCAAAGTCGTGTGTATCGGGCCGGCCGGTGAGAAGCTTGTCCGTTTCGCCTGTATTCTCACCGAGACAGGGGATGCGGCCGGTCGAACCGGAATGGGCGCGGTGATGGGCTCCAAGAATCTCAAAGCCGTCGCCGTGCGGGGCAACGGCACTATCCAAATCGCCAAGCCCCGGGAATTCCTGGACCTGTCGATTCAAATCAACAATGAAATCCGCAACCACCCGGCCTATACCGAGTTATCTCAATGGGGCGTCTCCCGGGGCGTACACATGATGTACCAGATGGGCTTTTTTCCGGTGGGCTACTTCGAAGATGTGTGTTGGGAAGAGATTCTGGAGAAATATGCGGCCCCGGCCTATGTGGAACAAAACCAGATCAAGAATGTGGGCTGTTACTGCTGCCCCAACCGCTGCATGAACTTTCTCTCCGTTCCCCATCTGGGCAAAGGCGTGACCTCGTGTGAGCCGTTCAGCGGTTTCACAGGGGCGGTCTGGAACCTGGATATGGATGTCTTTTGGGAAGCCACCTTGCTGGTCAACAAACTGGGCATGGACTGCACCGAGACATCGGCCTCCATCGGCCTGCTGATGGAACTCTACCACGACAAGCTGATCACCAAGAAAGAGACCGACGGCGTGGCCATGGAGCGCGGCAGCAAAGACGCCATTCTCACCACCATCCGCAAGATCGCCGCGCGTGAAGGCTATGGCGATCTGTTGGCCGAAGGCCAGATGGCGACGGCCAAAACCTTTGGTCCCAAGGCCGTTGAAAAAGTGGACATCGTCAAGGGGCTGGCGCCCCATGCCTATGAATTCCGCTCCTTCAAAGGCACCGGTTTGATGCAGGCCGTGGGCCACCGCGGCGATCCCTTGCCGTTACGGGGCAGCCTGCTGGAAGTGGACTGGCATCACGCCAACGACTGGTTCCAACAAGTTGCCAAGGAGCAGTTCGGCGATGAGCAAGCGGCAATTCCAACCGCCTACAAAGGCAAGGCCCGCTCGGCCGTCATTTCCGAGCACATGGAGCGGGTCGCTGATAACATGGGTGTCTGCAAGTGGTTGTACGGGCTGTTTATCTACAACGATATGGATATGGCCTGCCGGATATTCAATTTAGCCACCGGCAAGGATTGGGGCATGGATCATATTCTGAAGGTGTCCGAGCGGGTGCGTAATCTGGAGCGCATGTTCGATGTGCGCCAGGGACTCCGGCGCAAGGACGACAGTCTGCCCCGAAAGTTCTTCGAACAACCGCTGGAAAACGGGCCTTACAAAGGAGAAGTTATCGACGAAAAAAAATTCGAGCAGATGAAAGACGAATATTACGAAATCAGGGGATGGGATAAAAAAACAGGCGTCCCGACCAAGGCGAAACTTGATGAATTGGGGCTTGGCGATGTGACCGAAGCCGTATCATCCCCTGATTAGCGCTTTTACCTGATTGCAGGTTGGGTTGGGCCCGGTGGCTCCTGCCGGGTATGTGCTTCAGCCCGACCTTTAATTGGAAGTGGCTTGGCAACCGTCCTCCAGGTTCAAAATCGAGGCGGGAAGAAGGATTCAACAGCATGAAAACATCGACTTTTTTAAAATTGAATCCAACGCTCCATCGCTGTGATTGGGCCCTGGGGAGATGTTGAGACCACGAACAGCCGTCCGCCTCTCTTCAGCCAACGTATTGCTCCATGACACGCGCCTGCAACAACCAAGGGGTGAAGGGGGCGGACGGCCAAACACGCAACCAAGGCAAAAACAATGCACCCTTGATTGAACCATCAACATTGTGAACCGTGAATCGAAAAAACGTGCAATGGAGGCCGGCAAGATGAAAGAAGACATACTCGAAAAAGGCGCTATTATCCAGCGGGACAGGCAAACCTTTGCCGTGGCGCCCCACATTCCCGGCGGATTTATCACTATTTCGGATTTCCAAAAAATAGTGAATACCGCTGAAAAACATCATGCCGCAGCCCTGAAAATGACTTCCGGCCAGCGGATCGCGGTGATCGGCCTTGAAGAGAAAAACCTGGATGCCTTCTGGGTCGATGTTGAACGCGACATCGGCTACGCCATCGGTTTGTGTGTGCGGATGGTCAAATTTTGTCCGGGAACAAACTATTGCCGCCATGGGAAACAGGATGCCATGGGGGTGGGTTCGGAACTGGACCGCCGCCACCACGGGCGCATGCTTTCAGCCAAGTTTAAAATCGGCGTAGCCGGCTGTGAATACGCCTGCAATGCACCTCTCTTCAAAGAGGTGGGGCTGCTCGGCCTGCCTGATGGATGGCAGATCAGTATCGGCGGAACCTGCGGGGCGAAACCGCGTTTCGGGGATATTGTCGCGCAAAAGCTCAATGATGCTCAGGCAATTGCAATGACGGACAAAATCATCCAATGGTTCGAGTCGGGAAATTTCAAACCGAAAGTCCGGATGGGGCGGATTATCGATGAGATCGGCTTGGATGAAATCAAGAACGCAATTGGTGCCTGAACTTTTGCTTCTGATAACAAGGAATGCAACATGGTCACACTCATTAATGTTCCGCGATATGTTGCCTTGCTGAAAAATTACGGCTCGAAACCAACCGTGACCCAATGGTTGAAAAACGATGGCGACATGGTGCAAGAGGGCCAACCGCTGGTGATCATTGAGACCACCAAGGCCTCCCTTGAAATCGAGGCAATGGCATCCGGATTGGTGTTCATTCTTCGAAAAACCGGAGA
>JBFFHG010000218.1:0-6157 GCA_041557055.1 Desulfosarcinaceae bacterium | reverse complement strand
GCCGCAGTTGATACAGGCAAAGGAGATATCCTCCCAGAAATCAGCCCCGTGCAAATCCAGCGTGCCCAATGTTTGCAATCGATCCGTGGTTATTTTTGAAGCGATCTTGGCCTCGGCGGCTCTTTTTTTATCCGCCAGGGGCTGGCCGCCGCTTTCACTCTTCCAGCCGGCGGCATCCAGCAGTTCCTGGCCTTTCTCAGTCACCGCTTTGGCCAAAAAGCAGTCGCCCTGATCGGACAAAAGCACATCCAGCCCCTCTTCATGATAGGGACCACAGCCGGCCGTGGTGCAAAAACAGGTGCTGCATGGATTATCGCAGGCCAGCCCCACCAGGGTGGCGGCATTGTATAAATTGAGCCAGTAGGGGTCCTGGTAATCACCGTTATCAAAGTTCATGCGAACCAGAACCATGGCTTTGGCATCGCAAGGCCGGATACCCAAAACAGCCCTGGGGGAATAGTCCTTGGAAATCTCTTTGCAGATGTTTTGATCTTCGCCTTCGGCAAGGGCGTAGGCCATCATGGCCTCGGATTGGGGAAAAACCAGGCTTTTGGGCGATAAACGCGTATTGTGCATATTCAATTCAGGCGTTTCGCCGGCGGCCAACTCCTTAAAGTTGCAGTATTCCTTTTCCTTGACCGGCCCAAAGAGGCGATAGCCGCCCCGCAGTGCATCCAGGCCCCTGGTCCACTCCGTTTTATCAATTTTGATGACCTTCATAAGTGTTATGCCTTTGTCGATGCTTATTTAATGAATTCGTCAGGATCGTTGGTGTTGTAAATATCCAGGGCCGGCCGGCTGTCAAGGGACAATCCGGTTTCCCAGCCGAACAGATCCAGGCAATCTTTATTGAGCTTTTTGGTTAGTGCGCGCATGTTGATGCCCATGGGACAGGCCCGCTCGCAGGCGCCGCAATCCGTACACCGGCCGGCACAGTGATACGCCCTGAGAAAATGGAAGGTGCGCACATCCATAAGGTCCTGGCTCTTGCCCAGCCACTGGGGTTTGGATTCATCCACAAAGCAGGTGGGGCAGTAACACAGGGGGCAGGCATTGCGGCATGCGTAGCAGCGGATACAGGGTGACAGCAACTCGTCGAAAAAATTCCATTTTTCTTCCGAGGTCATCGCTTCGACGGCTTTGACGTCGGCATATGGGTCCACACCGGTCTGTTCTTCCACCGGCTCGGCCACCATCTCGTCGTGGATCACCGGGTTGCGATGAATGCAGACCTTGCAGTTGGATTGCAAAAAATCCGCCCTGGCATGGGTTTGGTTGTCCGTGGCTGTTTTAACGTTGATTTTGCCGTCGGTTTCGGTGACTTCCAGGATCTCGCCGTCGCTCTGCATGGCAATTTTGCGTTTGTCGATCATGCCCTGGCAGGGTACGCCGATGACGACGACTTGTTCTCTTTTAATTTTGTTTTCCAGGATATGGGTCACAATGTTGCGCGAATCGCACCCTTTGGCCACGATACCGATTTTGGCTTCCTTGCGGTTGGTCAGATAGTTGGCCAAGTTGATACCGCAATTGCTGTCCCAAACCAGTTGAACCGCCTCATCCGGCTTGCGGACAAAACAGGGCTCGTTCATCATGGGCAGGGAGCCCGGGCGGAATCCGATCACCATCTCCACCTGGCACTCTTTGAGCAGTCTATGGGCGATTTCTCTTATTTTTTCAGTGTATGTCCACATGTCAGGCTACCTTGGTTTCTGTTTTCACAAAACGTTCGTTGGGGCCTAATGCCCTTACCGCTTCGATGACCTCACTGATCACCTGCACATATTTGGTTGATTCGGCTGAAGAGATCCATGAAAAATGGAGTCTCCCCGGTTCGATGCCCATATGCTCCAGCAGATTTTTGAGCAGGGCAAATTTGCGGCGGGCATAAAAGTTGCCTTCGATATAGTGACAGTCACCCGGATGGCAGCCGGAGATCCACACACCGTCAGCGCCCTGGCGAAAGGCGGCCAGGATAAATTTCGGGCTGATTCTGCCGGAACACGGTACGCGAATGACGCGGGTGTTGGCCGGGTGTTCCAATCTGGAGACGCCGGCCAGGTCAGCCGCGCCATAGGTGCACCAGTTACAGAAAAAGCTTACAATTTTGGGTTGCCAGTCGGACATCGGTCATTCTCCTTTGCGTGTGACCCATCGCATCAGATCGCCTCGTCTATCGAGAAGATCTGAGCGAAAATCTGATCGTTGTCAAATCCATGCAGGTGTATGGCGCCTGAGCGGCAGGAGGCCACACAAAGGCCGCAACCCTTGCAGAGCACCGGATTTATTTGGGCCTTACCGGCGTGCATGCGCGCATCCGCGGCGATGAAAGCGGGCGCCGAGTAGGGGCAGATCGATGCACAGACACCGCAACTGCTGCACATCATCGGGTCGATGGCGGCCACCTGACCGCTGGTGCTGATGCTCTTGCGGGCCAGCAGCGTCACTGCCCGCGATGCGGCGGCTTTGCCCTGGGCGATGGCTTCGTCGATGGGTTTTGGGTAGTGGGCCAATCCGCAAAGGAAGACACCGTCGGTGGCAAATTCGGACGGCCCCAGTTTGGCATGTTTTTCCACAAAGAAACCGTCTTCGTTGAGCGGCACCTTGAAAAACTGGGCCAGAGCCTCATCTTTGTCAGGCACAATGGCCGACGCCAGGGCCAGCAGATCGGTTTCTATGCTGATGGGGGTCTGCAGGATATGATCTGTGACGGTTACCGTCAGCTTACCATCGGACAGCGTCACCCGGGGTTTGTTTTCAACGCCATAGCGGACAAAGACAACGCCTTTTTCGCGCGCTTCCCTGTACAGGTATTCCCGTTCTCCATAGGTTCGGATATCCCGATAGAGGATAAACACATTCATGGACGGGTTGCGTTTTTTCAGTTCCAGGGCATTGTCCACCGAATGGGTGCAACATACCCGCGAGCAATAGGGCCGCTCCGGCTGCCTTGAACCCACGCATTGAATGAAAACGGCGGTTTGGATTTGTTGCAGGGCCGGATCATTCCGGATAAACTTCTGGTCCAGCTCCAGGCTGGTTAAAATGCGCGAATCATTTCCGTATTCATACTCCTGGGGCTCAAATGCCCGCCCGCCGGTGGCGATGACGGCCACACCGTGTTTGATGACGGTGTCCCGGCCGCCGCCGGTGACCGTGGATTCAAAGTTGCCCACGAATCCGTCCACCTTATGCAGTTCACTGCTCAGATGAAGGTGGATATCGGGGTTGCCTTCTATCTCCTGGACCATTTTGTTCAGCTCGTCTCCCACCTTTTCACCGGCGGCTGTTTTGAAGATTTTGCGCGCCTGTCCGCCCAGTTGGCCGGCCTTTTCCACAAGATGGGTTTCGTAGCCCTGCCTGGCAAAGCTCAGGGCGGCCGCCATGCCGCTGATGCCGCCGCCGATCACCATGGCGGCCTGATTGATTTCCAGATCGGTCTCTTTGAGCGGTTGCATCAGGGCGACCTTGCTGATGGCCATGCGAACCAGGTCTTTGGCTTTGGCGGTGGCCAGTTCGGGATTGTTGCGGTGCACCCAGGAGTCGTGATTGCGGATATTGACGAACTCGAAGAGATACTTGTTCAATCCGGCATTGATCAGGGTCTCCTGGAAAAGGGGTTCATGGGTTTTGGGCGTACAGGCGGCCACCACAACGCGATTGAGCTTTTTCTGGTTGATGATGGTGGTCATGGTGTCCTGCGTATCCTGGGAACAGGAGTAGAGATTGTCCGCCACGTATTCCACATAGGGGAGTGAAGCGGCATAATCGCGAACGCCGGGAACATCGACGACGCCGCCGATATTGATTCCGCAATGACAGACGAAGACGCCGATACGGGGCCGTTCGCCCAGTACGCTTTTCTCTTCGGGAATCTCGCGTGTTTTGGTCAATGTGCCGCGTGCGGCGCTGAGAATTTCACTTGAGGCGCTGGCGGCCGCGCTGGCGTCCACAACGCCCTGGGGAATGTCCCGCGGCCCCTGGAAGGCGCCGCACACAAAGATGCCCGGACGGGATGTGGCCACCGGCGCGAAGGTGTTGGTTTTGGCAAAGTTGCCCGGGGTGAGTTCGACGCCGATTCTCTTGGCCAGCTTGACCAGTTCCGGTGGTGTTTGCATACCCACCGAAAGAACGATCATGTCAAAGGTCTCAACCTGCAGATCGCCGTTTTCCAGCACATAGCGGACCGCAAGATCACCTGTTTCAGGCACCGGATCAACGGTATGGACGCGGCTGCGGATAAACCGCACGCCGTGTTTCTCTTTGGCCTGGTTGTAGGCCCGCTCAAAATCCTTGCCGTGGGTGCGCATATCCATGAAGAAGATGGCGCAATCCAGGGGATTGGGCGCGTGCTCCTTGGCGATGACGGCCTCTTTGATGGCGTACATGCAGCACACCGAAGAGCAGTAGCTGTTGTCGCAACGGTTCAGATCCCGGGAACCCACGCATTGGAACCAGGCGATCTTTTTGGGTTCCTTGTGATCTGAGAGTCTCACCAGATGTCCGCTGGTGGGACCGGAGGCGGCCAGAATACGCTCGAATTCTATGGCGCTGAGCACATTGGGGTGGTTGGCGTAATTGTAGTTTTCGAATTTGGAGGGATCGAACGGTTCATAGCCCGGAGACAGGATGACGGCGCCCACATTGAGTTCCACGATTTCATCCTTCTGGGTATGATCGATGGCGTTGACCCCGCAAAATTCCGTGCACACCTTGCAGCCGCCGGTTTTGAAATGAACGCAGGTGGTGCGATCGATGGCCGGGGTGTTGGGCACGGCCTGGGCATAGGGGATATAAACCGGCTTGCGGCCCTTGAGCCCCCGTTCATATTGGGATGGGATCAATTGGGGATTCTTTTCGGCCGTTATGTCGCCCCGGATTTTATCCAGCGTAATATGCCCGGTGGGGCAGACCGAGGCACAGGCGCCGCAGGCGATACAGGCGTCGGTCTGCAGGTGAAAGGGCGTATCCACTTTCATGTCCACGCCGCGGCCGGTCAGTGAGATGGCGCTGTTGCCCATACGTTCGCACATCCGAACGCACAGGCCGCAGAGGATACAGGTGTCGTTTTCGGACTTGAAGCGCGGCTTTTCAATGCCGTACCCTTTGGCCAGTTTTTGAAGCAGGGGGACTTGCGGGCACCGGGCCAGCAGCAGCTCCACAATCAGCTTGCGTCCCTGATGCACGGCCTCGGTGTCGGTGTTGATCTCCATCCCTTCCCAGATCGGGTAGTTGCAGGCCGTCACAAAACGGGAGCGCCGGCCGTCGAACATCTCCACCGTACACAACCGGCACATGCCGGCCGGCTCCAACGCCTTGTGGTGGCACATGGTGGGAATCTCGACACCGTACTTCTGGGCCACCTGAAGAACGTATTGTCCCTCTTCCCCCTGGACTGTTTTGCCGTTTAATTTAAAGGTGATCATGAATGCCATCCCTTGCTGTTATCTTATCTGAATTGCGTTGAACTTGCAGCCTTCGTAGCAAATGCCGCATTTGATGCACTTTTCCTGATCCAGCACATGGAGTTCCTTTTTTTTGCCGGCGATGGCATCCTGGGGGCATTTCTTGGCGCATAGGGTGCAGCCGGTGCAGGCCTCGGGGTCGATTTCGTAATGGAACAGGGCCTTGCAGACGCCGGCCCCGCACTTTTTCTCACGAATATGCTGCTCGTACTCGTCACGGAAGTACAAAATGGTGGTCAGCACCGGGTTGGGGGCCGAGGTGCCCAGGCCGCAGAGGGAGAATTTCTGCACCATGCCGCCCAACTCCTCCAGCAGTTCGATGTCACCTTCCTTGCCGTTTCCGGCGCAGATTTCGGTGAGAATGTCCAGCATCTGCTTGATGCCCTCACGGCAGGGGTTGCACTGGCCGCAGGACTCTTCCTTGAGAAAATCGAGAAAATAGCGGGCCACATCCACCATGCAGGTGTCCTGGTCCATGACGATCATGCCCCCCGAACCCATGATGGAACCCACTTTGGTCAGCTCGTCAAAGTCCACCGGCAGGTTGAGAAAACGCTCGGGAATGCAGCCGCCTGACGGACCGCCGGTTTGAACCGCTTTAAATTGCTTCTTTTTGGGGACGCCGCCGCCGATATCAAAGGCAATCTCCTTAAGGGAGATGCCCATGGGCACTTCCACCAAACCGGTGTTGC
>JBFFHG010000217.1:0-6162 GCA_041557055.1 Desulfosarcinaceae bacterium | reverse complement strand
GCCGGCCTTTGATAGCGGGCCCATGTGGCGCGGCCGCGACCCTGAACGGGTGGCGGCGGAGATCGCTCTGCTGAAAGGGCAGGGCGCCACTGATTTCTACTTCCTGGACCCCAATTTTGTGGGGCCCGGCAGGCAGGGCAAGAAGAGAACCAGACATTTGTGCAACCTGTTGCAGCCCCTGGGTATAACCTTCGGCATGGAGACCCGGGCAAACGATATGCAACCGGATCTTCTTCAAGACCTTAAAGCCGCCGGCCTTCAAAGTCTTTTGATCGGCATCGAAAGCGGATCGTCCAGGGTTCTCGGAGGGCTGAACAAGCACGGCTCGGTTGCCGCCGCCGAAGCGGCCATCGCCATGTGCCGGGAAACAGGCATCGAGCCGGAGGTGGGGTTCCTGATGTTCGTGCCGGACAGCACCGTGGAAGATCTTTCGGAGAATTTTCATTTTTTAAGGCGCAACGCCCTTCTTGACCGCCTGGACCGCACGGCCAACCTGCTGAGCCACCGCCAGATCATCTTCATGGGAACCTCCGGCCACCGGATGTTCGAAGCACAGGGCCGTCTCACCGGGACAGACCCCCTGGGCTTCCAGGCCCAAGTCACCTGGGCCGATCCTAAAGTCCGATGGATGGCGGATGTCATCGGATACGCCTGCCTGTTCGTGCTTGAGCAAACCGGCCATATGACATCGCCTCTTTATTGGGAGAAAAAGTCCGACTGGCAGTCCTGCCGCGTGGTCAATGATTATCTGGTGGCGTTGTTCGGTAAATGCCTGGAGGCGCTGACATCCGATGGCGCCATTGTTGCAGCCCCGCAGATGCAGGCCACTGTAGAAAAGGAGCTCAAACAAATAATCAACCGGATGGCATAACGTTTAGGGCAACCGTTTGAAAAAAGGTCTTGGGGGTTGCGCCCGGGTTCAAGCCGGCACGGGCGGCAGTATGGCTTTTAAGAGGTTGCCGAACGCCGGGTGTGACAAGCGGTCCACCGATCGGATATCGTCGGCCTGTTCAACGATTTGGCCGGCATGCATGATGGCCAGTCGGTCGGCCGTGCGCAGGACCACCCGGATGTCGTGGGAGATGAACAGAAAGGCGATTCCCAGGGATTCCTGAAGTTCACGCAACAAGGTGACGACCTTGGCCTGGATCAGCATGTCCAGGCTGCTGACGGCCTCGTCCAGGACGATGAGCTTGGGGTTCAGGGCAATGGCTCGGGCAATGCAGATGCGCTGCAGTTCTCCGCCGCTGAACTGGTGGGGATACTTGTTCGCATCGGTCGGATCAAGCCCCACCTGTTGCAGCAACTCCCCGACCTTCCCCCTCAGGTTGCCGTTTGCGTGCGGCTCAAAATTGCGAAGGGGTTCGGAAATGATATCAAAGGCGCTCCAGCGGCCGTTGACCGATCCCAGGGAGTTTTGAAAGACCACCTGGACGTTGCGGCGAAACCGGCGGTATTCCGTTTTGTTGAGGGACGCGATATTCATTCCATTATAGCGGACGGTGCCGGAATCGGGTGTTTCCAACCCCAGGGCGATGCGCCCCAGGGTGCTTTTGCCCGCGCCGCTGCGGCCCAGGAGACCTAAACAACTGCCTGGGGGGATTTGCAGATTAACGGATTTCAAAACCTGAATGCGCTGCTGAGGCCCCAGAAGCCCGCCCCGTCGGTACGATTTGCTGACGTTTTTCAATTCCAGTAAGTGCATGTGCCGCTGTTCCGATCCAAATTCTTTTCCGGTAGTGTTTTGTAGGTATGAAACAAGTGGGCCAAACGGTCATCATAGAGACTCATATGGGCCGTTACCAAAGAGCGGGTATAGGGATGGCGGGTGCTCGTGAAGATCTCCCGCACAGGGCCCCGGTCGATAAATTCTCCTTTTCGCATCACCAGGACCTCATCGGCCAGGCGTGCCACCACGCTGAGATCATGGGTCACCAGCAATATGGAGATACCGTGCTCGCTGCGCATTGCGGCCAGCAAATCCAGCACCCGCGCCTGGGAGACGACATCCAGATCGGTGGTGGGTTCGTCGGCGATGAGCAGTTCAACTTCCATCATCAGGGCCAGGGCCACCATGACCCGCTGGAGCATGCCGCCGCTCATTTGAAAAGGGTAGAGGGAGAGAATTTCGGCGGGATTGTCAAAGCCGACCTCATTGAGGGCGGCTTTGATCCTATCCGTGTGATCTGCTGCCGGGGCGCCATGGGAAGCCAGGGTCTCTGTAAAATGGTGCCGGATGGTAAAGACCGGATCAAAACAGCTCATGGGATTTTGAAGAATCATGGCCAGCTTGTTCCCCCGCAAGGCCGATAAATGGGCCGGGGCTTCTGTATGGATTTCCCTCCCCTGGAAGCGGATTGACCCGGAACTTTGAACAATGCCGGCCGGCAGGAGTCCCATGATGGCATGGCAGGTCAGGGACTTGCCGCAACCGGAGGCCCCGATCAGTCCCACGATGCGCTTTTTGAGGATGTTGAATCCCACCTGTCGCACCAGAGGGGATATGGTGCCTTTGGCGTTCACAGAGAGGGTCAGTCGGTTGACGGCAAGCACCCCTTCTTGGGTTTCCATTCGATTATGTCTCCTCTGCGGCAATGGCCGGGTCCAGACTGTCACGCAGGGCATCGCCGGGAATGTTGAAGGCCAGAACAGCCAGAAAAATCATGGCGCCGGGATAAATCACCAGATCAGGCCGGGTCCAGATATACTGGCGGGCGTCGTTGATCATCACGCCCCATTCCGGGGTGGGGGGCTGTACCCCAAGGCCCAGAAAAGAGAGGCCGGAGACGTGCAGCATCATGTGGCCGATATCCAGGGTGGCCAGGATGGATAGTTGGGCCAAAACGGGCGGTAACAGGTGGTGCAGGATAATTTTCAATTTGGAGGTGCCGGCCACCTTTGAAGCCAGAATATACTCCCTGTTTTTCAGGCTCAGCACCAGGCCGCGGATGATGCGGGCGTACCAGGCCCAGTGGGTCAGCACAATGGCCAGGATAACGTTGCGCATGCCCGTGCCCAGAACGCCGATG
The DNA here is from genome assembly GCA_041557055.1 of Desulfosarcinaceae bacterium. Lineage (GTDB taxonomy): Bacteria > Desulfobacterota > Desulfobacteria > Desulfobacterales > Desulfosarcinaceae > JARRKU01. Next base: position 3,133 of record JBFFHG010000217.1, on the reverse strand, counting down.
AAAAACATGGCCAGGATAAAGGTGGGAAAGGTCAGAAAGACCTCACAAAGACGCATAAACAGAGAATCGATCCAACCGCCCAGATAACCGGAGACGCAGCCCACCACAAGGCTGAAGAGCATCACCAGAACAATGATCACAAGGACCGACCCCATGGAGGTGCGGGCGCCCCAGATCAGACGTGAGAGAATGTCACGCCCCAGGTGGTCCGTGCCCAGAAGATGCTTGCCGCCGGGCGATTGCAGTTTTTGACTCAGATCGACCCCGTCCGGAGAAAAAGGCGCAATCAGGGGGGCGAAGATGGCCATGATAAGGATCAGGCCGATCATCGGCAGTGCGAACCAGGTCAGGCGATGGCGCAGAAGGCTTTGCAACAGGCTCATTGATACCCCCGTTCATAGCGGATGCGCGGGTCCAGCCAGGCGTAGAGAATGTCCACCAGCAGGTTGACGCCGACAAAGATCACCGTCATCACCAGGATGAAGCATTGCATGACCGGAAAGTCGCGGTTGTAGATGGCCGAAACCGCATAGCGTCCGGCCCCGGGCCAGGCGAAGATGATCTCCACCACCACAGCGCCGCCCAAAAGCTCTCCCACGTGCATGCCCATGGCGGTGACCACTGGGATGAAGGCGTTTTTCAGAATATGGCGGCCCACCACCCAGCGCTCCTTTATGCCGCGCACCCTGGCATAGAGCACCGAGCGGGTGTGCATCTGTTCCAGCATGCTGCTGCGAATCAGGCGCATGTTGATGCAGGTGGACATCAGGGCCAGGGTGACCGCCGGCATGATCACATGGGTGAAACCACCCATGCCCAGGGGCGGCAGCCAGTCCAGTTTTACCGAGAAGAGGAAGACCAGCAGAAATCCGAGCCAGAAACTGGGCGTGGAGACGCCCACAAAGGCCAGGGCGCGGGTAAGATGATCGGCCCAGCGGTCCTTTTGCAAGGAAGCGAGAATGCCCAGGGGAAGGCTTACGGCCAGGGTGAGCAGCAGAGAGATCCCGGCCAGGTAAAGGGTGTTGGGCATATAATAGAGCAGCCGCTCCGTTACCGGCGCACCGGTGACATAGGAGCGACCGAAGTCCATTTTAATCGCCTTGAACAGCCACTGGACATACTGCACGGGCAGGGGGCGGTTTAAGCCAAGCTCTTCTCTGGCCTGGGCCAGAGCCTGGTCCGTGGGCGGAATCTGGGAGAGCCGCAGATAGGCCATGGCCGGATCGTTTTCACCTATGCGCAGGATGACAAAGACCAGCAGGGAGACCGCCAGCAGCAGGGGGATGAGAAGTAAAATTCTTCTTGCAATAAAGCGCAGCATAATGGCTAATTCTTTTCCATCTTTTCAAAGGGAATCTCATTTTTAGTGGGGCCGAAAGAGACGTTTGACAGCCGGTCGCCATGCACCATCAACAAGGTGGTGTGGCTGATGGGCAAGTAGACCGCCTGCTCATGCAGGACGGTCAGTATTTTGCGGTAGAGATTCTGCCGCCGGGTTTCATCGCGGCTCACCAGAACCTGGCCGATCATGGCGTCGATCTCCTTTTTCATGGGCAGCCCCAGTTGGGCCTGATAGTCGGCGTGGGAGGGCACCCTGAAAGAACTGACAAAGGAGTGGGGTTCGTAGGGCGGACCCCAGGTGTTGTTGAAAATCAGATCAAACTGCCCGTCGTGCTGGCGTTTCAAAAAGGCGTCCTGCTCTTCACCGATCAGATTGACCTTGATGCCCACCTGGGCCAGGTCGGCCTGGATCACTTCGGCCAAGGATTTCATCACCGCATTATTGCCCACGAAACACAGATCCACTGTCAGTTCGCGGCCCTCCCTGACCCTGAATTTGTTTTTGCCGGTCAGCTTCCAGCCGGCGGTTTCAAGGAGGGTGCCCGCCTTTTCTGGATCATGGCCAAAAGGCGCAAGCTTCAGGTTGCAGTAGGGAATATTGGCCGAATAAAGGGTGTCGGCTTTTATCTCCGTATTCAGGAAGATTCCCTGAATCAGGGCTTCCTTGTTGACGGCATGGGAGACGGCCTTGCGCACGGCAAGCTCCCGGGTGGCGCCGCGGTTGCTGTTCATCGCCAGGGTCCGGGTGGCAATGGGTTCCGATATGGCAGTCGTGTAACGTTTATCGTTGTCAAAGCGTTGAAAGGTGTCCAGACTGACCTGTTCATCGCCGTAAATCAGGTCGATTTCGCCGGTTTCAAAGGCCACGGCGCGGGTGTTGGGATCGGGAATAACTTTGACGACGATGCGCTTGACTTTGGGTTTGACCCCCCAATAGGTTTCGTTGCGTTCAAAGATGTCGTACTCTCCCAGCTTTGATTCCGCCAACTTCCAGGGGCCGGTGCCGACAGGCGCCGCAAGGCCGTCGGCGGTGTTGCCGCTTTTGGGAATGGCGGCAGGACTGAGGTAACGGAACGGGCGCACCAGGGCGAGGTCTTGAAGAATGGGGTAATAAGATTGCTTCAGCACCACTTTGACCACAGACTCACTCACCACTTCGGTTCTCTCCATCTGGGCCATCAGCTCCAGCCAGTTATGGCGTTTCCCGTTGGCGGCCAGTGCTTCGTGATTCTTTTTGACCGTTTCAGCGTTAAAAGGGGTGCCGTCGGAGAAGAACACACCCTTTCGCAAATGGAAGCGATATTCCCGTCCGTCCGGAGATACTTCCCAGCTTTCGGCCAGCCAGGGGAGAATCTTGCCGTCGGCGCCGTAGCGCACCAGCGGCTCATAGACCATGGCCTGTCCGAACATTTGATTCGGCGAGTAGAGGTGGGGGTTCAAAGGCCCGACATTGGCATTCCATGAATAGAACAGTGTATCTGCGTCATCTTCGGCGCGGGAAGCGCTGAATCCGGTTGCCGGTCCCATGAGGGTCATAACCGATACAATTACAATGAGGAACAGTTTGAGCTCAAGACGCATGTTTTTCTCCCGTGACAGGGGCGGAACCCGAAAAAACCGCGAAGCTCACCCCTGGATGTTGTGAGGCCTTCATGGCTTTATGAATTGATGCAATGAGCCTTCGTGGCTGATATGATTGTTTTACGGAAAACCGATTTACTTGCTTTCGAGCAAGTGATTGTTTAATTGCCCCTGATTACATTGGCATGGTGCGATTGTCAAACAATTTGTG
>JBFFHG010000216.1:0-6173 GCA_041557055.1 Desulfosarcinaceae bacterium | reverse complement strand
TGCGGCTTTTTTATAATCGACCAGCCCTCCTATTTATTAGTCGGCCTTTTCGCCTTTGTTCAAATTTGAAAGGGTTTTGAATTGCGAAAATCGTCAGAGACGGGGCCGTATTCGTTATACTGAGGAATTTGGCCCGAGGTAACCAAAGATGCTGCTTTGTCAAGCAACTGGCGGTAGTTCCCCTGGAAATCCCCACTTGCCCATGCGTTGCACAAAGCCGTAGTGAACACACCGCCATCTTCTTCCCCTGCAGATGAAAAGCCATCACGGCAGCCGCCATAGTGAATAAGCTGTGCTTTGATCTGTTGTTCTACTGATTCATCAACAATCGGAATAATAGGTGTTGAATTGAGGACTGTGCCCCTCATCTTGTAATTCGTACCAGAGTTACAGCTATCGCTAATCATCAGAAGTCTTGTCCCCTCTGTAACCGATAGCCAGATGTCATTCAACTCATCATCAATAATCTCACGATCAAATGCAACCAGCGTTTCATCTTGACCGTCCATTTCATCTTTTATGAGGCTGTCTGCATCCGGTTGCTGCCCGCCATGCCCTGAGTAGTAAAACACGAAAATGTCATCCGCAAACAGAGAGTTCGTAACGGAACGAAGGGCTTGAAGTACGTTGGCGGAGGTCGCCTGCGCTGTCTTAAGCATCGTTGTTTGGAAACCCTGGGCCATAAGAATCCGGTTAACATTATCCACGTCTATTTCACACCCCCAACAACCGTTTTCACCATTCCATCCATTGTATTGATTTGGATCAACATTTTTTAAACCAACAAGTAAAGCTGTGCCTATTGTCATGTTAAATCTCCTTTTTGGATTTTGTCTTTCGATGTGCACCATCGCAAGTGCGAGTTTGTTGTTGCCCAAACGAATATCGCAATGAAAATATATTCTCTTTTTGTTCTTTTTTATATTCTCATCACTGTTTGAAAAACTCAAGGTGCGCAATGTAGCATTGGAAGATGATGAAACGATGACGGCAAAATTACCAAGTGGTAAGCTTTGCGGCAGGGTGCCGGCTGAGAGTCTCCGAGCCAGCCATTTATGTCTTTCGAGTTTCGTATAATTTAGAACTGGCCGACTTATGAAAACCGAACGTTGAGTTCTAAATGGCAAAACCCGGAGGGCGTATCCTCCGGGTTTTGCGCTAAAAAAACACTTACATTTTAAAACGACCAACGAGGCGATTCAAATGTTCAGCCATTTTGGACAGACTGTCGGCGTTTTTAAGAACATCTGAACTGCCGTTGGCGATCTCCTCGGCTTGTGAACTCACCTGGCTGATGTCCTTGGCGATATCCGTGGACACAGCAGAGCTTTGAGCGACATTGTGGTTCATCTCCTGAATTCCGCGGGAGGCTTCGTCCACATTGCCGGCAATCTCCTGCGTTGAAGTTGATTGCTCCACCGTTTCGGTGGCAATCAGCGAAACGATCTCATTCACATTGTTGATCACCTTGGTGATCTCTTCGATTTCGTTGACCGTTCGGCCGGTGGAAACCTGAATGCCTTCGATCTTGGAACGGATATCTCCGGTAGCTTTAGCGGTTTGTGAGGCCAACTCCTTTATTTCGTTGGCCACCACCGCAAACCCCTTACCGGCGTCACCGGCCCGGGCAGCTTCAATGGTGGCGTTGAGCGCCAGCAAATTGGTTTGCTCGGAAATCTCCGTGATCACTTCGGTGACTTTACTGATATCTTCAGCAGCCCGCCCCAAAGCATTGACCTGGTCCGAGGTCTGTTGTCCTTTAGCGACAGCTTCCTTGGTAATCGCCTGGGCTTTTTCCGAATTGGCAGCGATCTCACTGATTCTCTGAGTCATGCTGCCGGCGGCATTGGCGACCATATCCACATTGGTTGAAGCCTGTTCAGTGGCGGCCGCCACCGAATTCATGTTGGCGCTCATCTCCTCGGACGCCACGGCGACACTGTTGGAACGCTCTGACATCAGACTCGTCCCGTCGGAAATCTGTTTTGCTATCCGTGACAGATCACCGCTTGAATTTCCCAGTTGCATGGCGTTGCCGGCTATCTCCTTGACCAGTTCATCCATTTTTTGGATGAACTGGTTAAACCAATGTGCCAACATCCCTATTTCGTCCTTGTTCTTGATATCAAGCCTCATGGTCAGATCGCCCTCACCTTCGGCAATTGCCTGCAGCCCCTTGGCCACTCGAGCCACCGGACGAACGATAATGCGGGTCGATAAAAAAGCGGATAAGATGCCCAGCAACACAGCCGCAATAATCGCGGTGACAATCACGGTGTTGGAAACCTTTTTGACCTGATTGATCTGTTCAAAGGCGAAAGCTTCAGCGGCATCAATAGCTTCGGAGAGTGCTTTCTGGGAGAGTGCCATCTGTTCCTGACTGGCCGTCTGTTGGTTGAACAGGTCGGAATAAAGTCCGAAGTTCTTATCAATCACTTTGTAATGGCTTAATAATTTATCGGCAATCGGTTTGAGCTGGTCGCTGGTCACGACGATTTCCGTCCATTTGTCCAATGCCTCTTTGAACCCTTTCTGATCAGCGACTATTTTTTGCCATTTGAGTTTTGTATTGCGTTCGAAAAAACCTTCGCTGTCTGCTGCCATAATGGCATTGGCCGTTTTCATCTCATCAACCATTAAGGCTCCTGAAGTGATCAGGCCCGGCATTTGAGCCAGCGTCTTCAAGATGATCCGCTCAGCGCCCCTCTTGGCGTCCTCGGCCTCGGCAACCTTTGAAAACAACGCAGCGTATTGCGCAAGCTGAGCTTGGGCCGTCTTTAAATAACCCGCGATTTCAGATGCAACCGATGCTTGTAATTGGAATCCGTCCAACAGGGAATTACACCTTGCAAACCCTTCCTGTGCAGCCTGCTGAGCCCGCCGTTGCCGCTCGCGGCCTTCATGATAATTATTCAACGCAAACTGATCCACCTGCTCTCTGGCCTGAGCGAACAGACTCTTTACCTGACTCATATTCTGGTACAGGGCTGTTCTGGCTGTAACCGTCCCCAATGCCACAAAGCCTGCCATCCCCACCGTAATGGTCAGGATCAAAACAACTCCAAAGCCGATCCCGATTTTCATTCCAAGACTTAAATTCCTGCTGAAGGCCATGACTTACCCTTTCAATTCATAAATCCAAGTTTAGATTGCATAACCAATTGACAGATGAAAACAATGCTCCGATTGAACAAAATTGAGCACCCTCAATTTGCTTTATCGTCTGTTGACAGGAACTCTTTAGCAATAAATATAAATAAGATAGCCGAGACACGCCTTAAAGGCACCTAAATTTACTGCTAAAATTTCAACTCCGGACTGATGCAACCAAAGCCACAGAGATCTCACGGGAATTTTCAGAGGGGCCCGGAAGCCCGATTCATATGGCAGTCCCAATCTGATCAGCCGCGAGCGCGGCAACCTTGAGGGATTCAAAAGGATCAACACAGAGCAGAAGTCGACCGTCGTCAGACAAAAAATATGGAATTGCACCCTTTGAAAAAGCGTTATATAAGCAGAAGCGGTACGATTAAAAGGACAATTCAGAATCTCAATGTAACAAGTATTCTTTTTCAGAAGGGAGAGTTGTAATGAATATATTTTATATCGACGGTGAATTCCTGCCTGAAACCCAGTCTGTTATCTCGGTGAATGATATGGGTGTGTTGCGCGGCTATGGTATTTTCGATTTTTTACGAACTTACAACCGCCGTCCTTTTTATCTGGAAGAACATATTGCCCGCTTGGCCAATTCGGCCAGACTCATCGGCCTTTCCCTGCCCCGCAGCCAAAAGGAGATCTTTGATATCACCATGGAGACCTTGGCGCACAACGCCGACCATGCCGAGGCCAATATCCGCATCGTGGTCACCGGCGGCATCAGCCCGGACTCCATCACCCCCCACAACGATTCCAAGCTCATGGTGATGGTCAGCGACTTGCACAAATGCCCGGCCGAATGGTACCAAAACGGCGCAGCCATCATTACCACCAATGATGAACGGTACATTCCCGGCGCAAAAAGCACCAATTACATCCCCGCTATCCTGGCCCTCTCCCGCGCCCGTCAGCAAGGCGCCATCGAATCCGTTTATGTGGACCGCTATGGCCGCCTCCTGGAGGGCACCACCACCAATCTCTTCGCCTTTATCGGCCATAAACTGGTCACTCCCGGAACCGCCATTTTGCCGGGAATCACCCGTCAGGTGGTCCTGGAACTGACGAAAACGGAATTCGACGTGGAAATTCGAGACATTCACCGGGACGAGATGCGTCTGATGGATGAGGTGTTTATCACGGCCTCCAATAAAGAGGTGGTACCGGTGGTCCGTATGGATGACCGACTCTTCAGCGACGGCAAGCCGGGTGAACGCACCCGTCGGGTCATGCGGCTTTTCGCCGACGGCACTAAAAAATACGGACAGGGCGGAAAATAAGTTGAAAACACAAATGAAAAATTTCACGGAAGCAACCCCCCTATGGGCGGAAATCGACTTATCGGCCATCGGGCATAATGTGACCGAATTGCGCCGCCTGACCGGACCGCGTGTCCGCATGCTGGCTCCGGTCAAGGCCAACGCTTATGGCCACGGCCTGGAGCGGGTGGCGGCCAAGGCCATCGACAGCGGCGTGGAGATGCTGGGAGTGGCGCGCTACAACGAGGGGATCGCTTTACGCCAGGCGGGAATCGATGCCCCCATCCTCATTTTCGGCTATACATCCCCCAAGGCCGCGCAGTTGCTGTGCCAATACGAACTGACGCCAACGATCTTCTCCGGCAATGCGGCCGAGGCATTCTCCGCTGCTGCGAAACAATCCGGGAAAGTGTTGAAAGCCCACCTTAAAATCGACACCGGCATGGGGCGCATAGGGGTTGTGGCCTCAAGCTTCAAATCCGTATCCGCCGGCAACGGGAACAGTCAGATCGCTGAAATCGAGCGTCTGGCCGCCCTGTCGGGCCTCCGGATGGAAGGGATCTATACCCATTTCGCATGTGCCGACAGCGCCGATAAATCCAGCGCCAGGCGGCAATTCGAAAGGTTCACCGACATTCTGACCCAATTGTCCCGCAGGGGTGTTGAATTTCCCATCCGGCATGCCGCAAACAGCGCAGCGCTGATCGACATGCCGGAAACCCATCTGGACATGGTCCGGCCGGGTATCGCACTCTATGGTCTGCGACCCTCCGATGCGGTGGATCTTAGCCGCGTTGACTTGAAACCGGCCATGAGCATCAAGGCCAGAATCGGCCAGGTCAAACCGGTGCCGGCCGGATTCAAGGTCAGTTACGGCAGCACCTGGCGCGCTTCCCAACCCACAGTGATCGCCACCGTGCCCATCGGCTATGCCGACGGATTCAGCCGTGCCCTATCCTCCCGCGGCCATATGTTGGTCGCCGGGCGCCGAGCCCCCATCGTCGGCCGGGTATGCATGGATCTGACCATGCTGGATGTGGGCCATATTCCGAATGTGAGCCCGGAGGCCGAAGTCGTCATCATGGGAAAACAGGGCCGGGAATCGATCAGCGCCGATGAAATCGCCGCTCTTTTAAACACCATCAATTATGAAATCGTCTCCACGATACTTTCACGAGTACCGCGACTCTATGTGTGATCAGAGACCCGCTTGGTGATTGCGCAAACAACGGTAAGGATAGAGGTGTCGCCCGTCCCGGCGGACATATCGATCAAAGATGCCCCGGATTTCGCTGAAGACATGACCACCGGCGGCGGCCGGCACGCAACCTCTAACCTTGTATGCATAAAAAAGGGTTCAATCCTCAACATTACACAATGTATGCCTGCGGTTGAACCCCTTCGATAACTTTTTATTTGACACCGTGCTTGCTGTTTTGTTAACTGGTCAAGTTTAGATCCTGATGCAATTTTCAATTTGATGGTTTAAAGATTTTCCAAGTCCTGTAAATGAACGCCATGTGGGCACTTAAAATTGAAAAGCTCGAAAAAGTTTTCACATCGTTGAGGTTGTTTGATCAGCTTTCTCTTTACGCCAAAAGCGGAGAAGTCATGGCGATTGCCGGTAAAAACGGCTCCGGCAAAAGCACTTTATTGCGCATTATCGCCGGTCTGGCCTATGCGACCAAAGGAAAAATTTCATATTACCATGACAACAGTGAGATAAAGCCCAGTTCAAATCCGAATCTGATCGGAATG
>JBFFHG010000215.1:0-6220 GCA_041557055.1 Desulfosarcinaceae bacterium | reverse complement strand
TTAATCAGGGCCGAGCTGACTTTGAAATCAATATCCTTTTTGAATTCACTCTGTGCATTTTTAATGCTTTTGTATCCGATTTTTTGAAAAAATCTTGTCACCGTAGAGACATTCACATCACTTTCGCGCGCGATTTCAGATGCATTTCTGAGCATACAGTTCGGGTAGGTGCGCATGAGGTGTTCGGCGATTGACTTTTCTGCAGGGGTCAGCAGTCCGGCAGATGCGGTAATCATATCGAAAAACTTTTGTTTGTAAGTGTTCATTTGATTTCCCTTTTCCGCTGATCTTCATGATTTTCGATATGGTAAACGATTAAGTTTAAACTGTTTTTGTATATGAAAAAGCATATACCCTATCGTCAGGGTTTAGATAGAAGGCGGTCTATTCCTCCCGCTCCAACTATCTCCCTGATGACATGTTCGACCTCTTTTGCGCGGTTTATTATGTCGGATTTTTTTGAAATTCCAATATATACGGGAATATTGTCAAGATGATAATATTCCGCGGTTTCCACCTTGTCCGCAATTCCCATTTTATGAATCGTTTTCAAAGCCCCTTCATAAGAGTGAATCACTGTATTGACGCGATTGTTCATCAGCATATCGAATTTCTGCTCAGCATTGGATACCTTGACCTTTATCAGCCGGCGATCATTGTCGAACTTTTCGAAGTAGGCTGCGCCGATAATAGTCCCTATTGAAAGCCGGTAAAGGTCGTCATACTCTTTGATAATGCCTTTATTCCCCTTCAAAACGATGAAAACCTTTTTGCTTACGGTTTTGTAGGCCGGTTCGATAAAATAGATATACCTTTCGCGGCCCATGGTATTATGCAAACCGGAACAAATATCTATCTTCCCTTGCTTCATAAGAACCAGGCGCCTTGCAAAAGAGACATAATTCATCTCTATATCCAATCCTAATCTTTGTGCAATCAAAGATAGTATCCGGGCGTCTTCTCCATCAGAAAACTCCCTTGATACGGATGAAACCAGTTTGTCTTTGGCAACCGAGATTTTTTGAGAACCATGCAAAAAAGCCATTGTTAAAAATACAACCAATAAAAGATTGCCAATTTTTTTATTCATGGCGTCCTTCCATGAGTGCAAAACGTTTGTTGCAATGCGTGCAACATAAAGGACATTGCTCTAAAATTCAAGTCGTTGGGTTCAACGTAATTAAGGCGTTGGCCCATAAATCGCGGTCCCACCTTGATTTTCAGGCATTTTTCCGAGCATCTGCAAATTTTGCAGGTCAATTTAAGTTTGTTTTATCGTGTTAATTGGTCTACAAAGTTACATTAGCAATGGTGATTCCGTTTTCAGTGGCCCTATGGGTATATGCTATGGATACCGCACCGCTCAACCAGGCTAAAATCTCTCTTTGTAAACGCAGGCTGTCCTTTCGGTTACTTTTTAATGTGGTTCTTGCAGTTCTTATTATCGAAGCCCTCCTTTCATCTGCGCAGATATGTTTTGACTATGCCCTTTCAAATAAAAACCTGGAATATACGGCCCTGCAGATATTGAATACAGCGGAAAAGGCGGCAACTCATGCCATGTGGACGCTTGACCGTGAGGGCGGCCAAAACCTAGTGGCCGGATTGCTCCAACATATCGCCATTGTAAAAGCTGAACTTATTTCCGTTGACGGCGGTGTTTTTTCGTCTGTCGAAAAAACAATCGCGCCTTCCACACCCTCCGCCCGCTGGCTGTTCGGCGGGGATCGAATGTACGAAATCGTATTGAAAGAGGGGCTCATCGGAAAGCCGCGCGAGCCCATCGGAAAGCTCCAGCTTACTTTTGATACAGGCGCAATTGGCGCCGATTTTTTCAAGCGAACCATATCTTTTCTTTTTAATGGATTGTTGGTTAACATTTCACTGTCGGGCATCATTCTATACGTATTTCACATAACCGTGATACGCTCGATCATGTCCATTGAACACGCACTGTCTGAAGTAGATCCTCAAAATCCCGGCGGTCATAGAATTCAGATCCATTCCCAGCACCAGGCGGATGAAATGGGAAGGCTGGTAACAAAAACCAACGATTTGCTCAAAGCCGTCGGCGAAAATATCCAACGCCGGGAAAAGGCCGAACAGGAGGTGCTTCAACTGAACCAGGACTTGGAGGCGCGCGTACAAGTGCGCACCCGGGAGCTGGAGCTCACCTATCAGGAACTGGAATCGTTTTCCTATACTGTATCACACGACTTGCAGGGGCCTTTGCGGTCCGTCGGAGGCGTTTGTGCGGTGCTGTTGGAAGATTATGACGACAAAATGGAACCGGAAGTTCGAAAACACCTGCATTTAATTCAGACCGCCAGCTTTCAAATGGAGACGCTCATCAAGGACTTGCTGAAACTTTCCCAATCCACGCAAGGCGGCCTTGTTCCGGAGCAGGTCAATCTCTCTTCCATGGCGTCGGATATATTCGAAGCCTTGTTCAAGTCGGCTCCCGAACAGCAACTAACGGCTGTTGTCGCACCAGACGTAAACGCTTTTGCAGATCCCCGGCTGATTAAAATAGTGATGGAGAATCTTATTAACAATGCCTGGAAATACACCGGGAAAAATGCCAACGCCACGATTCGGTTCGGTGTCGAACACGAGGGGAATGAACCTGTTTACTTTATTCGGGACAATGGGGTCGGTTTTGATATGTCTTTGAAAGAGAATCTGTTTGTCCCGTTCATGCGTCTGCACAGCGGCAATGATTTTTCAGGAACGGGGATCGGATTGGCAACCGTGCAGCGGATCATTCACAGGCATGGCGGCCGAATTTGGGCTGAATCGGTCGTGGGGCAAGGCGCCACGTTTTATTTTACTTTGCGTCTCCCGATCATTTAAACAATTAAAGTGGTTTCAAAGCCTTTTAAAGGAAGATTGAAAGGAAAGTTACTGACATGCAGGGCAAAAAAATACTGATCGTCGAAGACAACCCGCTTGACGAAATACTCACTATCAGGGCGCTTAAACAGAGCCGGGTCGCCAACGAAATAGAGGTGGTCAGGGATGGATCTGAGGCAATAGATTACCTACATGCAAAAGGAAAATTCGCTGAACGTCGCAATCTTGATCTGCCGGCCCTGGTAATCCTTGATCTGCATTTACCTGTTATCAACGGTCTTGAAGTCCTGCGTCGCATCAGGGCCGATGAAAGGACGAAGCTGTTACCCGTGGTCATCCTGACAGCGTCGGATCGGGAGAGAGACAGAATTGACGGTTACAAGCTTGGCGTTAACAGCTTCGTGAAAAAACCGATGCAATACTCGGACTTCATCATGGCGGTCGTTCAGCTTGGCCGCTACTGGCTGGTTGTCAGTGAGCCGCCGCCAAAGGATGATTTATGCGATTCCGACTCAAAATAGCCGATTTTCAACCACTAACCCAAAATGGCTTTGAGGTCTTCATCTGCCGTGCCGATGGCTTTGATGTCGAATTTTTTGACCAGCGTATCCAGCACATTCACCTGGGAAAGCCCCATGAGCATGAAAAGAAGCAGATCCTGCAGGGCGGCCACCTCGGGGCTCTTGCCGCACACGCCCTGCACGGTGCACCCGGTGCCTTTGGCCGTTTGTTCACACTGATAACATAACATGGACACCTCCTTTATCGGTATAAGTGATGCTATATCAGCGTGACTCAGGGTTCGCGGTAAACCACTGCGGTGTCACCCTCGGCGCCCTGACTCTTTCGTCCTCCGGCTTTTGCAACCACAGGGTTAAATCTGCGCCGCCAGGCGCGCGCCCTGATCGATGGCCCGTTTGGCATCCAGTTCGGCGGCCACATCCGCGCCGCCGATCAGATGGACGGGCAAACCCGACCCCTCCAACTCATCAGCCAAGTCACGCAAGGGGTTCTGGCCGGCGCAGATCACCACATTGTCCACGGTCAACACCATCTTTTTTTCATGGCGCATGATATGCAGGCCATGGTCATCCACCCGTTCATAGGTCACGCCGTTGAGCATGGTGACCCCTCTCCGGCTCAGTTGGGTTCGGTGAATCCAGCCGGTCGTTTTGCTCAGACCTGCACCTATTTTGGTGCTTTTGCGCTGGAGCAGGTAAACCCTTCGCGCGGATTTGACCGGCTGAGGACCTTGGGGATGCAGGCCGCCGGGGTGGCTCAACTGGGAATCGATGCCCCACTCCTTGAAAAAGGCCTCTGAATCCATTGTTTCGCCGGACCCGCCATGGGTCAGATAGATGGCGGTGTCAAAGCCGATACCGCCGGCTCCGATCACAGCCGTTCTTTTGCCCACCGGTTTCTTACGCAGCAGGACATCGACATAGGAGAGCACGCTGGGATGGTCGATGCCCGAGATCTGAATTTTGCGCGGCACAATACCGGTGGCCACCACGATGGCATGGTAGCCGGCGGCGCGCAGGTGGTCTGCGGTGGCCTTGGTCTCTATTCGCACATCGATCCCCAGGCGCTCTATTTGGTGGCGAAAGTAGCGCAGGGATTCCCTGAATTCCTGTTTGCCGGGAATCTGCACGGCAATGTTGAGTTGGCCGCCGATTCGGTCCGATTGCTCATACAGCACAACCTCGTGCCCGCGCTGGGCGGCGGTGATTGCAAAGGAGAGCCCTGCCGGACCGGCTCCGGCCACGGCGATTTTTTTGGGCGCGGCCGTCGGGCGGTAGATCAGTCCGGTTTCATTGCCTGCCCTGGGGTTGACCAGACAGGATGCAATCTTACCGGTAAATATGTGGTCCAGGCAGGCCTGGTTGCAGGCGATACAGGTGTTTATTTGATGGGATCGGCCGGTGGCGGCTTTGCCGATGAAATCAGGGTCGGCCAGCAACGGGCGGGCCATGGAGATCATATCGGCCTGGTTGTCGGCCAGGACCGCTTCAGCGATTTCAGGGGTGTTGATGCGGTTGCCGGTAATGATCGGAACACCCACTTCACGCTTGAGCCTGGCCGTGACCCTGGTAAACCCCGCCCGGGGGACCATGGCGGCAATGGTGGGAATGCGGGCTTCATGCCATCCGATGCCGGTGTTGATCATGGTAACGCCGGCCGATTCCAGACGTCGGGCCAAAATCACGACCTCATCCCAGGTTGAACCGTCGGCGATCAAATCGAGCATGGAGAGGCGGAAAATGATGATAAACGCCGCACCGACCTCCCGGCGGGTGCGGTCCATAATTTCAAGGGCGAACCGGATGCGGTTCTCGTACGGACCGCCCCAGCGATCCGTACGCCGGTTGGTATGGTTGACAATGAATTGATTGATCAAATACCCCTCGGACCCCATGATCTCCACACCGTCATATCCGGCTTGCCTGGCCAGGCGCGCACAGCGCACAAAGTCGCTGATTTGTTGCTCGACCTCATCGGCGGCGAGTTCTTTGGGGCTGAAAATATTGATGGGGGCCTGGATGGCCGAGGGGGCCACAGCCTCTTTATGCAAGGCATAGCGGCCGGCATGCAGAATCTGCATACAGATTTTGGCGCCCTCGTCATGAACGGCCCTGGTGATGACGCGATGCCCCGCCATCTCCGCTTCATCGGTCAGCTTGGCGCTATGCGCATTCAATCGGCCCGCTTCATTGGGAGCGATGCCGCCGGTCACCATGAGGGCCGCGTCGCCCCTGGCGCGCTCCGCATAAAAGGCGGCCAAAAGCTGGTGGCCGTCCGGCAGCGCCTCCAATCCAGTATGCATAGACCCCATCAGAACACGGTTTTTCAAGGTGGTGAAGCCCAGATTCAGCGGTGCCAGTAAATGGGGGTATAGGGGGTGAACCATTGGGAATCCTCTCTGTTTGAACCAGTTGCGGAAGGGAAACGATTATCAAAGATTCTAACGCCGGATCTATCCAGGAATCAACCCCCAAGTGGGAACAAGCCCGGGAAATCGCATATGTTTTGTTCTGTTGTGGGCCTGGCTGCTGCATAAAGGCGGGAAAATGGCAACGGTCAGATCCGAATGTCACAGGTCTGCTCCAGGCTATCTTTTTTAGGCAACGTTGGGGGCATTGGCCACTGCCCGGATCACAAGTTCCGAACCAATTATCCCTATAGTTGCATAAAAAAGATGGCAAAAAGGTTATAAAGCCGCATGGATATTGAACTGATGGCAAATTTGGAACCCGTTCGAGCAACAAACCAACGGTGCACTGGAGGATCGGGTCGATCTTATGCCATCTTTTCCACCCTTCGGCAAAGCCGGAGGACTCCAGATCCCGCGTTGCCAAGGGGTTGCAGT
>JBFFHG010000214.1:0-6222 GCA_041557055.1 Desulfosarcinaceae bacterium | reverse complement strand
TGAAAGTGAGAAATACGCCGACCTCCTGGAGCGTAGGATACCTTCACAGGTGTTTCGATAATGGGAATGGTCTGCCAGGCGGCTTTGACCAGCACTTCGATTTCATATTGATACCTTCCGGCGCAAATATCCAGAGCCAGAACCTCTGGCAGAGGATAACATCTGAACCCGCTTTGGGAGTCCGACAAAAAGGGGGCGCCGGAAACCCAGACCCAGAAATTCGAGAATTTACGGCCGAACCGACTGCTCCACGGCGCACTCTCCATTGCCTTGCGCTTACCTATTACAATGGGCCGTTGCTCAATGGGAATCGCCTGAATCAAATTAACAATATCATCCGGATCATGCTGACCGTCGGCATCCAGGCAGATGGCCCAGTCTGCCATCCGGGCAGCCTCTGCCATGCCGCGCATAAGCGCTGCGCCTTTGCCCATATTGTGCGGGTGCCGCAGCACGCGAATCCCCCGGATTGTTTTGATATTGCCATAGGTCGCGTCTGTTGATCCGTCATCCACAACAATTACAGGCAAATTATGATGCCGGGCCCTCCGGATCACTTGCGCGACTGTGGCTGCGTGGTTGTAAACCGGAATCACCACGGCAAAGCGGTTGGTTCCGGGCCGATGGCCAAAAACATTGATGGGGAGGGGAAGGGCGTTTTTCAATCCGGCAACCATCCTTGCGCTACTTCGGTAAAAAGGCCACGGCCCAGGTGCCCGGTCCCATATGGACCCCGGAGGTCAACGACATGGGTTCAACGCTGATTCGGGAGAAAGGCAAAAGAGATCGAATTTGTGGTTGAATATGGGAAACGACCCGATCCTGATTATCGGTATATTGTAGCAAAATCTCCACCGGTTCTCGGGTATTCAACCTTTTGCCGAGGTGATCAAGGGCGAAATCCACCTGAGCTTCCCGGCTTTTCACCACACCTATCTTTTGAGCACCTGCGGCCGCAGGTCGGATTATCGGTTTTATCTTTAGTAAATCACCGAAAAAACTACTGGATTTAGATATTCGACCGCTGGCGGCCAAAAATTTGAGTTGGTCCAAAAAGATAATTTCATCACATGCACGGGCAACCGTGCTGGCATATTGAACGACTTGAACCATGTTGTTGCCGGAATTTGCATACTTTGCCACCCGGCGGGCAATCAATCCCAACCGTCCGGAAGCAGCGCCGGTGTCCATAACCGTCATGCGCTGACCGTTTGGGCTGTTAAGAAGCGCCCATTGGGCGGCGATCTCATAATTCCCGGTGTAAACCGAACCCACACAAAGATAGATCAGCTTCTCATGGCAATGGGCAAGGTATTGGTAGTGTTGGTGACGCTCAAAAATCGATGCCTGGGCGGTGGTCACTTTTTTACCCATCTTCATGGCGCCATATAGTGCTTCGGGGGCGAGCGCGGATTCTGGCAGAGCATGTTCATCCATTATAATATAACTGGCCAGCAATGTGACGCCCAGATCACGGGCTGCATCCAGAGTCAGGGAGCCTGCCGCATCGGTCACAATATGAACCGTTGCGGATTTTGTTTCAGCTCTATTCGCCGGGATGTTTCTGGATTCGATTTTTTCCGTATCCCATCGCAGAAGATCACCCACGGCGGTCAAATCTTTCCTGGTTTTGGCCACATCGGTTGTATGCAGGTGGATTTTCAGACGCTTACCGTCAGATACAGCGACCACATGTTCCCCCATGGCGGATATTTTTTGGGTTGCCGCTTCAATATCGGCAGAGGGGACAATGACGGAATCGATACAATAGCTGTTTTGACAGGCGGCTGTGATGGGGGTGGATATACTTAATTTTGTGCCGAATATATAGTGTGGATTGCACAATGAATCCATATGGTTGGATATATCCTTAAAAAAACCTTCAAAAAAGAGGAACATACCCAAAGCGCCCGCATCAACAACATCGGCATTTTTAAGTTCAGGCAATACCTGAGCGGTGGCCAGCACAGCATTCTTGATATTGTCCATAACATGACAAGCATCAAATGAATCACTGAGTTGGATCGCATCGGTCAGGGCATCAAATACTGAGAGCATGGTTCCCGGCTTGGGGTCCTTCAATGCCTGCCAGGCAGCGTCTTTCCCGGTTGCAGCCGCCGCGGAGAGCCCTTTGAAACTCTCAATTTGAATGAATTTTGAAAAAAACGCCCCTGCAATATTGCCGGAATTGCCTGTTGCGGAAATTAGCAGACGCCTGGCGGTATGCTGATTATCGACTGATCTTAAAGGCGCCAGGCTAATGCGCAGGTTGCGGCCGGTGTCGGCGTCAGCCACCGGATAGAGATTGATGTCATCAATCAAGCCGGACCAAGCCGCCATTCTTTCATAACCTTTGCAAAAAGCAGCGCTTAAATCCTGATTCATCAAAAAAAACCAAAGGCATTTTGAATATCAAGCGGTATTTCAAACTCCAACGCCATTTCGGGCAGCCGGACCGCAAGTTGCTCGCTTTTGCCGCGGGCGCACAATTCGCCGCCTGAACGTCGAATTTCAAAATCAATGGCGATTTTATTACGAGCCTCGGTCACCGTGGCTTTACAGACAAATTCTTCTTTGGCGCGCAGGGGTTGGATATGCTTGGTCGAGGTACGTGTGATGGGAAAAACGTATTTTTTATCCACCATGTAGCTATACAGATCAATGCCCGCGGCATCAAACAGGGCGAAACGGGCCCTATCAAAATATTTCATATAATTTCCATGCCATACAATCATCATGGGATCAAGGTCGTGAAACGGTACGTTTAAGTTGATTTGCGTACTGAATGACAACGGATCGTTCTCCAAGCTGGATTAATTAATATGAATGCGTCAGGCCGATCTCCGGCACCGTCCCGGACGTCATGTATTTAACGGTGAACATATATAAAAGGAAGGAAATTGTCATGGATAATTCAAAGAAAGTTTGGGGCCATTTCAACTGGACAAAGAAAGAAGGGCCGCATGAGCGCAGGGTCGCCCCCCATGGCCTCGGGCCATGACACGGCCTTAAAAGTTGCACATGGTCAGCACATGTGCTATTTGTTTTGTAAAGAGAGTATCCGTGTACCCAAACACTAAGGAGGTCTGATATGGCTAACCCGGCAAGGCAAGAGGCAATGCGGAGAAAGCCGATCCTTATGCCCTCGGAAATGATATCAAAAATTGATAAAATTGCACGCAGCAAGAAAGTCTCTTTTGCCGAGGTCGTAAGAGAGGCGGTCGATGCTTTTGACTGCGATCTGTCCTTGGATAGTGCGGCCCTTTTAGAGGTCCTGGCGGAAACCATGATCAAGACGACCCAGGATGTGGTTAAAAAAATCGACGCTGTGGAAAAAAGACTTGACGAAACCCACGCCATGCTGGGGGCCAAATAATGGGCGTCAGTGAAAAGGTCATGGAGGCCTTGAGAGCGGGTATTCTCTTGAATGAACGTGTAACCACGCTAATTGACAAAGTGGACCGTCTTGATCAGGATATGCGTAAAATGAATGACAGGCTTATCCGGCTGGAAACCATGGTTGAAATGGCCAAAATGCAGCGAATTGAACCCTGAACTAAACCAAATAAGCGCAAGGCGCCTATATCAACATCAGTTGAATATCGCAGACATTGGTATTGGTCGGACCGGTTTTGAGAAGATATCCAACTGCATCGAAAAAGGAATAGGCGTCATTGTTTTTCAGAAACTCGATGGCACGTAATCCTTTTGCTGTCGCTTCCTCCAGAATTTCGTTGCAGGCAAAGGCGCCAGCCGCGTCGGTGGGACCGTCGTTGCCGTCGGTGGAGGCCGACAGAAAGTAAATACCGCGAGTGGCTTCCGGATGCTGTTCGATCTCGGATAGAAAAGCCAGCGCCATTTCCTGGTTGCGCCCGCCTTTTCCCGATCCTGTGAGCGTCACGGTGGTTTCTCCCCCGGCGATCAGACACAGCGGTTTCCGGCCCAGCAGGTTTTTGCGTTTCGCATCTTTGCCGATGCCACAGTAGACCCGGGCCACCTCTCTGGCTTCGCCGATGATCTGCGAAGAGAGCACCAGTGGATGGAATCCCAGGGCTCGGGCTTTTTCCGCGGCAGCCTGCAAGCTCATATAGTTGGTTCCGATCAACAGGTTGTGCACTCGCGCAAACACCTGATCGTCTTGCTCCGGGGTATCCGGAATCTTACCTTGACATCCAAGGGTGAAGAGACGTCGTGCAGATGCCGGCAGCCGTGTTTCAATATCGTATTTTGCGATGATCCGGGCCACATCGGCAAAGGTGGATTTGTCCCAGGTCGTGGGGCCTGAGGCAATCGCATCCAGACTGTCGTCGACCACGTCTGACAGGATCAGGTTCAGCGAAGCGGCCGGATAGATCATCTTGGCCAGCCCGCCGCCCTTGATCAAGGAGAGATGTTTGCGTAAACAATTGATTTCGTTTATAACGGCTCCGCATTCCAGCAGCGTGCGGGTGACGGTTTGCTTTTCCGCCAAGGAGATGCCTACGCTTTCGCCATCAACTTCGCCCCTGAAAGGGTAGGGGATCAGGGCTGAGCCGCCACCGGAAATCAGGGTGATCACCAACGTCTTTTCATCTGCTTGGCGAGCGATGTCGGTAATCAGCCTTGAGGCGGTAAGACCGTTTTGATCCGGAACCGGATGACCGGCCTCAATGGTACGAATGCACGTCAACGGTACGGAATGCCCGTATTTTACGCAGATCACGCCGGCGTCGATGCGATCCTGCAAAATACTTTCCGCGGCTCGGGCCATTTTGGCCGTCGCCTTACCGCATCCGATGGCCACAATTTTATCGAATTGGGATAGATCCTGCTCTATATGGCTTTCGTCCGTATCCACGGAAAGAATATCGCCTTTCAGGGTCATGCTTTTTTTGATTAATCGTTCCGGATCGACCCGTTCCACGGCAGCCCGGAAGATCTGTTCGAGCGCCTTTCGTTTTTCCTGCATGAGTAACCAGTTCCTTTCTGTCCCAGGTCTCGTTCGCTCGACGGAAGCAAGCCGCAGCATGGTAATAAATTTCGGCCAGGGTAATCATAAATAACGATGGCTCGTCTGGGCTGTAGCTTTTAATCTTTTGAATCAGCTACGCACATATCATATACCATGTAAGTTTGCCAAGTTGACCCTGAAGGCCGCCGACATAAAACCAAACGGCCTGATGCCAAACTGGAAAGGCGTGTCAAGCAGATCGTCCATGAATCCAAGGCAGCTATATGGTTCCCGCAGGGTGCTTAAACAGCTTAACGATGGCCGATGTAAGGTGCGACGGATCATGCGACAATTCTGTTTGCTCATTCAGGATTGCTTGCGAATCCTTACGTTATGTATTAAAAAATTTGTCGAGGGTGGCGCTATCAAATTCGGCATCGATACCAAAACAAGCCAAAGCCGCAACCAAAACCAAATGGATCGAACAGACCTGAAAATAGGGCTATTATAATGGAAATGCAAAATGGCGAAACCACCAGTGACTGGCTATTTCATCAGCTTAGTGAGGAGATTATCAATGGCCGACTGAAATCCGAAGAAAAAATTAGCGAACCGGCTATTGCCAGCCGTTACGGTACCAGTCGGGCACCTGTAAGAGAGGCGATACGACGGTTGGAGGAGCGCGGTTTTGTTAATCGCAAACCCCATTCCGGGTGCCGAGTAGCCTCTTTTTCCATAGAAAATTTTTTAGAAATTTTTGAAATTCGGGAAGGGCTTGAGGGCGTCGCCTGTAGATTGGCCGCGGAAAGAATGAGCGAAGATGAGCTATGTCAGCTACGGAACTCGCTTGAGGCACAACTGAATAATTCAATCTCCGGTACGGATACCCGTGCAGATGACATAAACCGAAAAATAGATTTTCACTACGTGATTGCCCAGGGAAGCAAGAATTCGGCCCTGATCCGGCTCCTATGTGAGGATTTCTACAATTTATTCAGATTATACCGCAAGCGGTACAGTTGGATCGGGACGACAAACACCAGAGTTCAATCCATTAAAGAGCATCTTCAAATTTTGGAAGTTCTTGAGGAGCGTGATGGCAATTTCGCCGAAACAATGATGCGCCGGCACATCTCAATGGCCATGAAAAAGTTAAAACAGGAGTATAAAAAAAACATGGATCGATAAAAGATGTTAAAAACCTAAACGATTTAAAACTCATGCATCTTTCGTGGATTTATGATTTGAATTTTAATACATCTTTTAAACTGCTTCTGGAAAGACAGTATATA
>JBFFHG010000213.1:0-6222 GCA_041557055.1 Desulfosarcinaceae bacterium | reverse complement strand
GTCCTGGCTCGTGTGATCGGCAACAATGATCAGATTCTCGACGCCGAACACTTCGATGAAGTTCAAAAAACACTGGCGTTTGGTTATTCGGGGTATTTTCGTGGCGCCATTGCGACGATCACAGATTCGATAGATGATTTTTAACATGGAACTCCCTGCAATGTTTTGAAGGTTTGGAATTCTTCCCAAATAACAAACGCATAAAATGCAATTTTGGGGCCAATCCGTTGTGTAAAGGCATATAATATAAGTAAGCTAAACCAATCCCCCGGGCTTGAGTTTTGATCCGATTTCCTGCACCATGGCGCGCCAATCCCCGGATTGCTCTTGCCGGAACAATCGCATGGTCGGATACCAGGGCGTACCGGTCCCTTGGAGAAGCCAACGCCAATCCGGCACTTTGGGTAACAAGAGCCATACCGGTTTGCCCATGGCCCCGGCCAGATGGGCCACAGAGGTGTCGATGGATATGACCAGATCCAGATTGGCCACGGCTGCGGCTGTATCGCTGAAGTCTTTAAAATCCTCTCCCCAGTTGGCTATTTCAAACTCCGGCGGGCAATGGGTTTTATCGGCCTGCATGGCGGCCGGGCCCTTTTGCAGGCCAATCCAATGGATTCCCTGGAGCTGGCTGAGCAGGGAGAAATCTTTCAGGGAACAGGAACGTTCAGGGTAGGTATCGCTTCCGGCCCATACGATGCCAACGTGGTATCCGCCGGAAGGCAATCGGGAACGCCATTGAATGCTCTTTTCCGGTTCGGCGTGCAGATAGGGCTGCGCGGGTTCGGGTTTAAACGGCGTGACGCCGAACAGACCCGCAAGGCTGCAAAGGGGAATATACAGGTCATATGAGATCTGAGGCGGGCGTTGTGAGGAGAGTTCGATGCATTGATCGACACCATCGAGGGTGTCAAAGAGCCTCATCAGGCAAGCATGGGTCTCCAGCACCACGCGTCCACCCAAAGCTTTCACCATCGGCAGAAAACGCGCAAACTGAATAGCGTCGCCAAGTCCCTGTTCCCCATGGACCAGGAGTGTTTTGCCGGAAAAGGTTTCTCCTGTCCAACGGCTGCCGGATAGCCGGTGTGGATAGATGCGCTGGCGGTCATCACACTTTAAGCGCCATTCGTATTCTTTCCAGCCCTCTTCCCATTGTCCTTTGAGCAGCAAGGCAACGCCTCGGTTGAGATGCACCACCGGTTGATTGGGCTTCAGGCTTAATGCCCGGTCATACATTCGCAGAGCCTCATCCAGGTTGCCCATTCTGTGCTGGGTGCGGCCCAAGTTGCATAACGCTTTGGTGTGTTGCGGATTCTTGGCGAGAAATAGACGATATTGCGCAGCAGCCGATTTCAGATCACCGATCCCTAAATAGAGATTTCCAAGATTGTAGCGCGCCGATTCATGGGAAGGATCGACATGCAGTGCTTTTCGGTAGCAGATCTCCGCTTCCGGCCGATGGCCGGTTTGGGCATAGATGGCGCCAAGGCTGATTAACATATCCACTGAATCCGGGCGCAATTGAAG
Source organism: Desulfosarcinaceae bacterium (assembly GCA_041557055.1). Lineage (GTDB taxonomy): Bacteria > Desulfobacterota > Desulfobacteria > Desulfobacterales > Desulfosarcinaceae > JARRKU01. Next base: position 4,695 of record JBFFHG010000213.1, on the reverse strand, counting down.
TGATCGCAAGTAACAAACCGCTGCCCTGTCCAGATCGCCTGCCTGGTAGAAGGCCAAACCCATGTTCCGGTGCGCCGCATCCAACCTGTTGTCTATCGTCAGTGTTTTTTCATAATAAAGAATGGCGCGCTCCAATTGATTGGAGCGATGATAGGCGCAACCGAGATAAAACAGGTTTTCCGCACAGCCGGGTTGTTCGATGATTGCTTGATGGTAAGCATTGATGGCATCCTCATAACGACCGTCCGCCATGTATTGGTCGCCGCAGTTGCGATGGACTGAAATGTCTGGTTGGACCGGAGATGCGGGACCTGTCGTTTTTTTTTCATTTGCATGGGAGACCTTGCGGGCAGAGGCCGTCTCTGCAAGTGCGGAACGTACCGTCTGAACTACCGCGCCCCAGTCGCCTTTGCGCCGCTGGCGAAAGAGACGGGCCGTGGGATACCAGGGGCTGTTTTCCCGGTCCGCCAACCATCGCCAATCAGCACCATAGGGCAACAGGATCCATACCGGTTTTCCCATGGCGCCCGCAAGATGGGCCGTTGCCGTATCCACCGATATGATAAGATCGAGGTTCTCAACAGCTGCGGCGGTATGGCTGAAATCGTCCAATCGATTCCCCCAATGGGTCAAGGCGGCGATGCGCCTGATTTTTCCCGTCTCATCTTGGGACAGACCTTTTTGCAGGCTGAAAAAGTGTGTACCGGGAACGGTCATCAGCCCCTGCATCAATTCGAACGGGCAATCCCGGCGAGGATCCGTGGCGCTTCCGGACCATACCAACCCGACTCGCAGCGCCTTGGTTGCCTCAATATGCGCACCCCATCGGGACGCCATGGAAGGCGACGCATGAAGGTAGGGAACTTGAGCCGGTATGGTGTCCAAAGTGGTCTGAAACAACCGCGGAAGGCTCAACAGGGGCAGATGGAGATCATACTCCCCGGAGGGAGGGCGTTGGGCATCAAACGGCAAAACCCGGTCTATTGCATGCATTTCCCGCAGAAGCGGCACCAGCGGCCAATGGACCTCAACGCTCAACAACCCGCCCAAAGCTTTCACTTGGGGCAGGTAGCGGCAAAACTGAATGACATCACCCATGCCTTGTTCGCAGTGCACCAGGAGATGTTTGCCGGTATAGACCGAACCGTCCCATTGTCGGCTTTTGATCTTATGCGGGTAGACACGGCGGGCTGCTTTGCGTTTGAAACGCCACTCGTATTCAGCCCATCCATTGGCATAATCACCCATGGCAAGCATGGCCACGGCGCGATTGAAACGCGCTTCGGCATAATTCGGCTCCCTGGTCAAGGCTTTTGCGTACCAGGCCAGCGCCGGTTCGAGTTGTCCCTGATCCTGCATGGTTTTGCCGATGTTGTTCATGGCCTGGGTGTTTGACGGATCGATTGCCATGGCCTGTTGGTACCATTGGAGCGCCTTTTTCGGCTGGTCTTGTCTGATCAGCGTGTTGCCCAGATTGATCATGGCGTGGATATCGCGGGGATCGAATTCCAATGCCAGGCCATAGGTCTTTTGGGCGGCTTCCAGGGCACCCATGGATATTAAGACATCCCCGCGGCTGCGATAATAGGCCGACCGGTCCGGCCGGATCGCAATGGCTCGATCGATTTGCCGCAATGCCGCCTGCCAATGCTGTTGCGCCATTAAAACCAGCCCATGCAAATGATGCACATCCGGTTCGAGCGGATAGAGTTCGCCCAATCGGGCATAAGCGTTTGCGGCTGCCTGCCATTGACCGCCGGCAATAAACGCCTCGGCGGCTTCAACGAGTATTTTTAAATCAGACACCATGGAGATGAATTTTCAAGTTTTCTTTGATGGCTTCCACCACCGGTTCCCAGGTATTTGCGTGTGGCTGCCGGAACAGTCTCATGGTGGGATACCATGGTGTGTCCGGTCACAAAAGCATCCAGCGCCAATCCGGCACAAAAGGCAGCATGACCCAGACAGGTTTGGCCATGGCGCCGGCAAGATGCGCCACAGCCGTATCCACAGAAATCACCATGTCCAGACAATGGATGGCCGCGGCCGTATCGCTGAAATCCATGAAATCACAGCCTGTTGAAATTATACTGTTTTGATCCGACAGCAACTGGTGATCGGCTCTGCTCATCTCTTTCTGGAGGCTGTAGAGCTGTATGCCGTCCAAATGGCTGAGTTCAAGCAAATGGCCGACACTTAAGGAGCGATTGCGATCGTTGAGGTGGTTTGGATTTCCGGCCCAAACAATGCCGATTTTAAATCTGTTGGAATCGAATCGGCGGCGCCACTGCGCGACTTTTTCCGGGTCGGCGGTCAGGTAGGGGGTTCGTGCCGGTATTGTTTCCAGGGAGATTCCCAGGCAATGGGGCACATCCATCAGGGGGCAGTAAAAATCCGCCTCGGGCGTCTCAGGTTGGTGCGCCGGCAACCGCTGCAGTATATCGATGCCTGGAAAATCTCTAAATAGCGGCAGCAGGGCGTCCTGGGCCTGAAAGATCACCTGGCCGCCAAACTCTTTGACTTGGGGAAGAAATCGCGAAAATTGAATGCTGTCGCCCAAACCCTGCTCGCAATGTACGATCAAGCGCCTTTTTTTGAAGGGTTCGCCCAGCCACCGGGGCAGATTGAAGTGTCCGGGGTATGTGTGCCCGCGCATCCCGTCGTCCTTGAAGCGCCAACGGTACTGCTTCCAGCCGGTGGTAAAATCGCCCTGCATAAGGGCCGTCGTGGCCAGACTGATCCTTGCCGGAGCGAAACCGGGTTCCAATGCAACTGATTTTTCAAAGTGGGCGCGGGCATTGGCGGTATCCAGCCGTTTTAAGTACAGTTTGCCCATTTCAAGTTGGGCGCGGGAATCATCCGGGGTCTTTTCAAGGGCCTTTGCGTACCATTGGATGACGCCGTCCAGATCCTGCAAATCCCCAAAAAGGTTGCCTAAGTTGTGGCAGGCGTTCGTGTCATCGGGATTGCACGCAATGGCGCTGGCAAAAGCCGTCATTGCACGCTCTGTTTGACCCATGCGTTGAAAAGCAATTCCCAGGTTGTTCAGGCAGAGGTGGTCATTCGGTTTAAGTTCGATTGCCCGGCGCAGCGCCTGAACAGCATCGTCATTGCGTCCTGTTTTTATATAGAGCAATCCCAGGGCGGCAAGAGTTGGATAGTGATCGGGGGCCAGGGACATAAGATCCCGGTAGCCGGTTTCCGCTTTGTCATAAGCCCCTCGGCGTTGATCAGACAAAGCCGCCAGATAGCGCTTGTTGACAATTTCGTCCGGCGGCTGAGAATCCCGGTTTGCAAGCCATTTGGCCAGATCACGCCCAATCTCCGATATGGGAGGGCCCCATTCGCCAAGGGCCTTCTGCCGGTAAAGCCGCATATTGCGGTACCAGGGGGTTGTTTTCGAACCCAAAAACCACCGCCAGTCCGGCACAGATGGAAGCATGACCCAAACCGGCTTGCCCATTGCACCGGCCAGATGGGCAACCGCCGTATCGATGGTAATCACCAGGTCGAGGTTCGCGATCACAGCGGCGGTGTCGGTGAAATCTTTGAGTTCGGAACCCAAATTGACAAACCGGCTGCTGCAAATGCTTGAAGCCGATTCAGATCCAAAATCTTTTTGCAAGCCGTACCAGTGAATGCCGGCCAAACCGAATAATGGCTCCATATGCCGAAGGTAACAGCGACGGGAACGATCGGCGTCGGACCCTTTCCACACCAATCCAATCTTCAATTCGCTGCCGGTGATGCGTTTGGACCAGCAATCTGTTTTTTTTGCATCGGCAAACAAGTAGGGGGTATCCTCCGGGATGGTATCCGAATTGGTTTTGAATCGTGCGGGCAGACTCATCAGCGGGATGCAGCAATCGCAATTGTTCTGGGGCTTGATATCCCCGTGCCGCAGGACCGTTTCATCAATCAAAGGCAAATTTTTGAACAGATTGAAAAGCGCCGACCGGGTTTCAAAAACCACGCGGGCTCCCATGGCTTTCAGTTTGAACAGATACCGGCTGAACATAAAGACGTCGCCGAACCCCTGCTCGTCATACACCAGGATACATTTGCCTTTAAGAGACTGCCCTTGCCACAAGGGCAATCCGTGCCGATTGGGATAGCCGCTATCGGCAGGGAATTGACGCAGGCGCCATTCATATTCCGGCCAGCCGGTTTTCAGGTCTTTTAGCAATAACAGGATGACGGCCAGGTTCAAATGGGCTTCAACAAAATCAGGACGCTGCCTGATAGCCAGCCGGTAGAGACTTATCGCTTCGGTGAATCGACACGATTTGCGTGCCAGGTTGCCTATATTACAGAGCGTGTCCGCGCAAAGGGGATCAATCCGATGGGCTCTGATCAGCCATTGGCAGGCTTCAGCCACCCGATTTTGTTCTTCGAGGCTGATGGCCAGATGGTTATACGCAGCGATATAATCGGGCCTTATTTCGATGGCGGCGCAAAAATGGCGTTCCGCACCTTGGAACTCTTTGCGATCAAGCAGCAGATTGCCAAGGCTGAAGTGCGCCGCTGCATACCGGGGATTTAACGCCAGGGCCGAAGCAAGAGCATCGACGGCAGCATCAAAATTGCCCAGGTTTTTGTTGGCAATGCCTTTGTTATAGCGAATGGTTGCTTTACTTGGGTCAATGGACAACGCCGTTTCAAAGGATGCGAGCGCTTCAGCGTATTGCTCTGATG
>JBFFHG010000212.1:0-6225 GCA_041557055.1 Desulfosarcinaceae bacterium | reverse complement strand
GGCCTGGTGCTGGGAAAATTTTCCCTGATTTTGTTTAATAAGTTGAAGAAGATTGGCTTTTTTCAAAATGTCCTCCAAAAGAATTATGAAGAATAATATTCTTCATAATTTATGATATGAAGCATATTATTCATATTGAAAAAACTTGTCAACCATTTTTTTTACTGGCGATAAAACATAGCAACCGATCGCATCTTCGCCTCTTTTTTCCATCCGGCATTATCCGCACATGCTCCGGAATATGCGATGGTCCTTGATTTTCCCATTCGAAGCTATTGACTGCAGTTTTTTAAGCTGGCATATTGGGCACCTTGCCTCTCGGGCAATGTTTCCTTGCCCAACACAAATATTTGAACTGAGGCACACCATTTTTCCTAACTTATTGTCAGCATTTTATTTTTTATGACCAAGCAACATTGGAAACCAGGCACAATGATATACCCGTTACCTGCGGTACTGGTCAGTTGCGGGAATCAGCGCCTGGGGTTCAACATTATCACCATCGCCTGGACCGGCACCCTGTGCACCGCCCCTGCCCTGTGCTACATCTCAGTGCGGCCGGAACGCTACTCCTATGGCCTGATAAAAGAGAGCGGTGACTATGTGATCAATCTGACCACCCGTGAACTGGCCTATGCCACGGATTGGTGCGGCGTCAAATCGGGCCGGGAGGCAGACAAATTCAAAGAGATGAAACTGACACCGGAAAAGGCTCAAAAAGTGGCTGCACCTCTGATTGCGGAATCTCCGCTCAATATTGAATGCCGCGTGCGTGACATCATGCCGCTGGGCAGCCATCACATGTTCGTTTCCGAGGTCATCGCCATCAATGCGGATGAAAGTCTTATCAACCCGAAAACCGGCGCGTTTCAACTCTCACATGCCGAACCGATCTGCTATGCTCACGGACGCTATTTTGCCTTGGGCCGGATGTTGGGCACTTTCGGTTATTCTGTCCGGAAAAAGAAAAAAAGAACCAAGCGCAAGGTCGGTTCATGATGAATTGGGGTGTTTCATCCCGTGGCGCTAGATGCTTGCAATCATTTGGAGAGGTGATTATAGTGTCGGCATTATGACTATTAAAGACGAAAAAATACCCAATCCAAAAGAGATCGAAAAAGAGCTTAGCGAATTCCTAACCAAAAAGTTTGGCGGGTCCGTAAAGTTGGCGGCCCCCATAGCCCTTCCCTTGCAAGAGGCCGACGACGCCACCGAAACACCGGTAAACAAGCCTGCCGAAATCAATTTTGACCTCAAACCCGATGAACTGATCGCCTACCTGGATCAATTCATCATCAAACAGGACATGGCCAAAGCGATCCTGTCTACCAAGATCTGTACCCATTTCAACCGCATCCGTTATCGCCAGTTCGCAAAGGACGCAATCGGCGACATGGTGGGCAGCATTAAAAACAATATCTTAATGCTCGGCCCCACAGGCGTGGGCAAAACCTACATGGTACGTCTGATCGCTCACAAAATCGGCGTTCCGTTTGTCAAAGGCGATGCGACCAAATTCAGTGAAACCGGCTATGTGGGCGGTGATGTGGAGGATCTGGTGCGCGACCTCGTGCGTGAAGCCGATGGTGACATCGAACAGGCCCAGCACGGCATCATCTACATAGATGAAATCGACAAAATCGCATCGGCCCACAACCTTATTGGGGCGGATGTATCCCGAACCGGCGTCCAGAGAGCGCTGTTGAAGCCCATGGAGGAGACCGAAATTGATCTGAAAGTTCCCCACGACCCCATTTCCATGCTTCAGGAGATCGAACGGTATCGAAAAACCGGAAAACGGGACAGCGCCACAGTCAATACGAAGAACATTCTTTTCATCATGAGCGGCGCTTTTACCGGGCTGGACAAAATAGTAAAAAAACGCATCGCTCAAAAGGCCATTGGGTTCGGCGCCCCCCTGATAAATCCCAATGAGGCGGCCGAGATTCTCTCAAAGGTCAAATCGGAGGATCTGATTGAATTCGGATTTGAGACCGAATTCGTGGGCAGATTACCTGTTCGCGCTGTTTTTGAGCGTCTGACCGAAGAGGATCTGCACGCCATTCTGATGAATCCCAACAACCCCATCATTTTAAACAAAAAGCTGGATTTCGGGGCTTACGGTATCCAGATCAAATTTGACGAGGCGTCCCTTCGTCTGATTGCCCGGCAGGCCTATAATGAGAATACCGGTGCCAGAGGATTGGTTAGTGCTGTCGAGGCCGGCTTGTTGGTTTTTGAAAAAAGATTGCCTTCCATCCAGGTGCACCGGTTTGCCGTAACTGCACAGGTCCTTGAAGATCCGCAAAAATGGCTGAACGAGATTGAATCCGATCCCGAACATTCAGGCAATCTGGCCGCATTTGATAAAATAGCCCAAAAAGAGAGCGCTGCGGTGGTCCGGTATATTCGCTCCAATAAAACCCATTTGGGTAACAAATACGGTGTACCGCTGACATCCGCCCGCATCGACCTCATAGCCTCCTATCACAATGGGCAGATCGTCAACATCGAGGGCGCAATGACCAAAATCGCGTTCCTTTATGAGAAAATCAAAACCATTGAGATAAATTTTTTAAAAAACCACGGCATCAACATCGTGCTCGAAGAGGAGACGATCGATTATATCATCGGTCAATGGCTCGTTCACCCGGTGGATGCTGATGCGGTCTACGAACAATTATCCGCGGATTTTCTGCTCGGGCTTAAACTGGTGCATGAAAAAACCGGGCGCAATCGCTTCTTTATCACCCGCCGGGCGCTTGATACGCCTGAAGATTTTATTCGCGAACAATTGAAGAAGGAATCTGCCGAAGAATAATCCCTCTATTTGTATCGACGAATCCGAAGATCATTACGAAAGGAACCCAATACATGATCGGCATTTCAAAACTCTATTGCGGAACGGTTGAACCTTCGGATGCGTTGCGTTATGGACGGCATTCGTCCAATTTGCCGAGTCATCTCCTGCAATTTTCCAAGGACAAACGCCCTGTGGTCGTATGGAATGTCACCCGCGCGTGTAACCTGAAATGTGTCCATTGCTATGCCCATGCCACGTCCGGCTCTACCAGCGATGAAATGAGCACTGCCGAAGGGCGCCGCATGATTGACGATTTGGCGGCCTTTGGCGCACCGGTTCTCCTGTTTTCAGGCGGCGAACCCCTGGTCCGTAAAGATCTGCCCGAGTTGGCCGCCTACGCGGTGGAAAAGGGAATGCGCGCGGTGATCTCCACCAACGGCACCCTCATTGATCGACCAACGTCCCAAACCCTGAAACAGATCGGCCTCTCCTATGTGGGAATCAGCCTCGATGGCCTTGAACCGGTCAACGACCACTTCCGCGGCGTTAAGGGGGCTTACAAAAAAGCGCTGCAGGGTATTGAAAATTGCCAGAAAGCCGGCATTAAAGTGGGCCTGCGTTTTACCATCAACAAACGCAATGTGGAGGAGATCCCCGGTATATTTGACCTGCTCGAAGAGATGGAGATTCCAAGGGTCTGTTTTTACCATCTTGTTTACGCCGGCCGGGGATCCCAATTGGTTGAAGAGGATCTGACCCATGATGAAACGCGGGCCGCGGTGGACCTGATTATCGATCGGACCCGGGACCTGCATGCCAAGGGCAAACCCAAGGAGGTGCTCACTGTGGATAACCATGCCGATGGTCCCTACCTCTATATGCGCATGCTCAGGGAAGATCCCCAAAGGGCGTCGGAAGTCCTGGAGTTGCTGGAGATGAACGAAGGCAACAACTCGGGGCGCGGCATCGGCTGCGTCAGTTGGGATGGCAGTGTCTACGCCGATCAGTTCTGGCGTCACCACAGCTTTGGAAATGTCCGTCAAAAACCCTTTTCCCAAATCTGGACCCAACCGGAAGATCCCCTCTTGCTTCAACTCAAGGAGAAAAAAAAGCATGTCCAGGGACGATGCGCCGGCTGCCGATGGCTCAATGTCTGCGGCGGCAATTTTCGTGTTCGCGCCGAAGCGCTGACCGGTAATGTATGGGCACAGGACCCGGCCTGTTATTTAACCGATGAAGAGATCGCCCAGACCATTTAATTCCGAGGAGAAAACCATGTTGTTCCCTGATTACCGCCCCCGCCGCATGCGTCAAAACAGCGCCTTTCGCCGAATGATCCGTGAAACCCGGTTGGACGTCAACGACCTGATCATGCCGCTGTTCGCCGTGGAGGGCAAGGATATCAAAAATCCGATTCCTTCCATGCCCGGGCAGTTCCAGCTTTCCAGCGATCATTTGGTCAAAGCCGCAAAAGAGATCTATGATCTTGGTATTCCGGCGATCATTCTGTTCGGTCTTCCCAAAAGCAAAGATCCTCTTGGCACCCAGGCGTATGCCAAAAACGGTGTGGTTCAAAAGGCCGTCAAAGAGGTCAAAAACAAGGTGCCCGAACTTGTCATTATCACCGATGTCTGCCTGTGTGAGTATACCGATCACGGCCATTGCGGCATGGTGGAGGGCCAGCGCATAGACAATGATGCCACCCTGGATCTTTTGGCCCGCACAGCCGTTTCCCATGCCAAGGCCGGGGCCGATATGGTCGCCCCCTCGGATATGATGGACGGCCGGGTGACGGAAATTCGGGGAGCTCTGGACGAAGAGAACCTGAGCCATATTCCGATCATGTCATACGCCGCCAAATATTGTTCAGCCTATTACGGACCGTTTCGCGAGGCTGCCGATTCGGCGCCGCAATTCGGTGACCGCCGCACCTATCAAATGGATCCCGCCAACGCCCGGGAAGCCATTCGGGAAACCGCCATGGATGTTGAGGAGGGCGCCGATATTGTTATGGTCAAACCGGCCCTGCCCTATCTGGACATCATCTGTCGAATCAAAGATGAGTTTGATCTGCCGGTGGCCGCATACAACGTCAGCGGAGAATATTCCATGATTAAGGCGGCCGAAAAGATGGGATGGATGGATGGCCAACGGGTGATGATGGAGAGCCTGACATCAATTAAGCGCGCCGGGGCTGACATGATTCTGACCTATTTTGCCGTGGCGGCGGCTGAAAGCCTGGGCAGCCTGTCGTAACCGCACCTCAAAGGCAAAATTATTATGTAAAAATTTACAATAATTACAGATATATTGGTTTTAAAAATTTATCTAAAACTTCAAACAACCGTTTTCTGAACAGTGAATTTTCAACACTGAAACAGAAAAATAAAAGCAAAAGAAGCCTCCAATGAATCATCCCGGACAACAGCCCCCTTGCGGCGGTGCCAACCATGACCACGGCAATGACAACACCCCGGCCCTGCGCCTGGTCGCATGGGAAACAACCCGCAACTGCAACCTGAATTGCGTCCATTGCCGGGCCGCGGCCACTTGCGGGCCTTACACCGGCGAATTAAATACCCAGGCCGCATTCACATTGCTGGATCAAATCGCCGAAGTCGCCAAGCCCATTATCATTCTGACCGGCGGAGAACCGCTGCTGCGGCCGGATATTTTTGAAATTGCCGAATATGGCAACGCAAAAGGGATGCGCATGGTCATGGCGCCCAACGGGACCCTGGTGACAAAAGAGAGTGCCGCCAAGATGGCTGACGCCGGTATTCAACGCATCAGCATCAGCCTGGACGGTGCAACCGCCCAAAGCCATGATGCCTTTCGCGGGGTTCAGGGCGCTTTCGATGGCGCCCTGAAGGGCATCGAAAACGCCAGGTCCGCCGGCGTCGAATTTCAGATCAACACCACTATTACCAAAACCAATCTGGATCAGATTCCCCAGATTTTACAATTGGCGGAATCCCTGGGTGCCGCGGCCCACCATATTTTCCTCCTGGTACCCACCGGACGAGGCAAGTATATTGTTGATCAGGCGATCGACGCCCGGGAGTATGAGAAAACCCTCAACTGGTTCTATGATCAGCGGGATAAAACATCCCTGCAACTCAAAGCCACCTGCGCCCCCCATTATTATCGAATCCTGCGCCAACGCGCCCGCCAAGACGGTCAGACCGTCACATTTGAGTCCCACGGCCTGGATGCCGTCACCCGCGGTTGTCTGGCGGGCACGGGTTTTTGTTTTATTTCCCACCGGGGCATTGTCCAGCCCTGCGGCTTCCTGGACCTCAAATGCGGTGATGTCGCCCAAGCGCCCTTCGGCGATATCTGGCGCAACTCGCTACATTTTCAAAAACTTAGAGACTTCAGCCAATTAAAGGACAAATGCGGCGACTGCGAATATCGTCGGG
>JBFFHG010000211.1:0-6225 GCA_041557055.1 Desulfosarcinaceae bacterium | reverse complement strand
CAATTGAAATCCACATGGGGATTTCCAACGGATTGCGGCATGAGCGAAGCGAAAATGTTTTCATATGAAATCCGCCGGCTGGCCGATCAGGATTTTGATGCGATAGATAGATACGCCAAAAACCGCGGGACAACGATAAACAATATCATTCTTTCGGCATATTTTTCAGCGATGCTGACGCTTTCCGGGATAAAAGAGGGTTCAAGGGAAATCCAATTTATGATTGACCTTCGAAAATATTTACCCCACGGGATTGATCAAACCATATGTAATCTTTCCGCCATTGCGAATGTTACGTTACCTGTTATGGTGCATGAAAATTTATCCGACACAATCAAGGTGGCGGATTATGAAACGCAACGCGTCATGACTCAAAATCCTTATATACACGGGATCATTGGATGTGATTTGGCAACCGAAGAGGACTTTGAGGTTGCCCGCGATTTTTTCATTACCGATTGGGAAAATATAAAAAAGTCCGGTAGTTGCACGCCTATGATGTCTAATTTGGGCAGGATGGCATCAAAATCCATAGAATTTGGGAAAAACACCATAGAGGACCTCTATTTGGTGCCCCCGGCATTTCATGCACCGGCATTCATGCTTGGCGCAAGCACCTACAACGGCAGGCTGACCTTATGCGCAAGTTATTATGCCGCCGGTATTTCAAAGAAAAAAGTAAAGTTGCTTCTTGACGATATTTATAAAAGATTAAAAGAGCTATAATTCAAGCCCTGATCCCAATATATCTTCGTTCAGGCCCGCCTGACAAACTCAACTGCTTCAACCTGGAGGAGATACCACACAAAAGAGAGAGCCCGCTTCAGTTCCGGGCCTTTGTCTTTTTTCAGCACGGCTGCAAGATTGCGCCGGCCGTCCATACGATTGAGCAGATCGATTTCCGGGGGACCGATCATCACCGGCGGCTGGCTGGCGCAGAGAAGAAGAAAAAAGTTTTCGTCACCCGGCAGCGTATCCTTTGAATAGACGGTTTCGGTTGCTTCAATGTCAAACTGGTGGACCGGGAAGCGGGATCGATGGATATGGCAGGGCACAACCACCCTGGGAACCAGCTTTTTGAACGTTTTATGGAGTGCCGGGGAGCCATCCATCCCAAGGCATCGGAAATATTGCGCCAGGGCGGTTTGTTCATCCCGGCGCAGCCGTTTGAGGATATCCGGCCCCAGGGTGTAGTAAAGAAATCCGTGATTGGTGCAAAGCCCCCCCACGTAAGGGTATTCATCTATGGCATAGATCTCTTCCAGGCGGTTCAGGCGCGCGTACAAACGGTTGACGCTTTTTAGGGACATGCGGGTGTCCGACTGCCAGACCGGCTCCGGGGTTTTCAGCGGATTGCGCTCATAACTGATGCCGGTCACCCCATGGACCTCCGGATCGCGGTGCATTGCGGAGCCGGGCAGAACCATCATCAGGCCCATGACGTAGTAAGAGATGTGGTCCGCATTGGCTTCAAGAAAACGCACCGTCTCTTCTCCATCGGCCTCGCTCTCCCCGGGCATGCCGAAAATGCCCATGGCCTGGGTGGCCACGCCGGCCTTATGGAGATTCTTCATGACTTGTGCCGTAATCTCCACCCGTTTGCCTTTATCCATGGCATCCAACGTCTTCTGGCACCCGCTTTCAAAACCAATGGCCACGCTTTTGAGGCCGGCCGCCGCCATCAATTGGCAGGTTGGGGCGTCAAAAGCTTTTTCAGCCCGCAGATCGGTATTCCAGATAAAGGATCGCTCGCCGGCCAGGATGGTCTGGCTGAGTTTTTTCAGGTAGACCGGATCGATGACATCATTGCTGAAATTAAAATGATTGCTGCCATACTGATCGGCCAATAAGGTCATTTCAGCCACCGCCTTCTCCACAGATACGGTCTGGTAGCGGCGCATGCGGTGGTCGCCGTAGCGATTTTGGCAGAACACGCACCGCCCCCAATAACAGCCGCGGCTGATGCAGTAGGGAATGATGGTCCGGGGCGCAAGATAGCTATCCAGATCCAGGTCGGAAAAGTCGGGCGGCGGTTGGGCGACAATATCCGTATAGTTGAGATGATCAAAGCGGATCAGCTTTTGGTTGTCTCCATCCCGGCTTATCAGATTGGGCAGACCTGCCGGAGATTGATTTTTCAAAACACGCGCCAGCAGATCGGTAAAAGCCTGCTCGCCTTCACCACAGACGATTGAATCGGCGCAGGCCAACAACTGCGCCACTTGCGGGTCATCAGCCGTCATGACCCACTGGGAGAGATAGGCCCCGCCCAGGGTGACATGAACCATAGGGAAACGCGCCTTGATCATCCGGCCCAGCGCCAGCGCCTGAACCGACTGATTGGCGAATACCATGGAGATCCCCACCAGGGCCGGCCGGTGTTCGGCGATAAAGGGCACAAGCACCTCTTCGTAGTATTGGACATAGGGATTGACGGCTGGGTTTTGATGCGTCAGAATATTATCGATGGTTTCAAGCAGGGTGGCCGTAGGATAGGCCGCCGGCGTGAGGGCCGTGGGATAGTGCAGGGCGCTGAGCAGCCCGAAAAAAGCGTTTAACCCGCCGCGGGCCCGCTTGTAGCGACGGTAATCGAAAAATGCGTCTCGCTGCCGGAACAACTGAAAGGTGTTTGCAAACCATTGCGGATGGTCATGGGCAGGCAGGGTCGACAGCAACAGGCCGTAATGCCGCTGTTGCCCGGCATCCAGACCCGGCGAGGCTTCCAGGCGCCCGCACTGCTTCCGGGCGCGTTGGAGCATGTCGGCCACACGCTCCGGATAGGATAAATAGTGCAGCGCTTCGATGCCCAAATCCTTGACCTTGACCCGGTAGCCATGGCCGGCGGCATAGGACTTCAGATAGCACAAAGCCGGATAGGGCCCGGTAACGTCGCCGGGCGGCGGCTGCAGCAAAAGGGCTTGACAGGACGGGTCGGGTTTCATTTGCACTTCTCCAGCAAGACCGCCAAAGCTGATGCCTGCAGCACGGATCGTTCCACCACACGGTAGGACGGCCGGTTCAAGTGTTTGTAAGTTGCGGAATGACCAAAAACCGGCACTTCCCTGATGCGGCCCATCAACTCCCGCACCTCGAAGAAAAAACGATCCAGCCATTCGGAAGGAAATGCGAAAACATGTCCGGCCAACACAATTTCACCCGCCTGATTCAGCATCCTGAACAGATCCAGGGTTTCGAAAAAACGAGCGGTGCGGCCCTGGGTGACACGGGCCGATTTAATGCATACCCTGGCCAGGTCATTCACAGCGGCGGCCACATCATCGCCATATAAGTGTCTTAAAGCGCGCAGGTTTACCCTGAGCATATTGCCATCAGCGGAGACATCTTCAACCACCGGCTCACAAACAGGGCCCGGGGCAGCGTCGCCCATGATCTCCTGGTAAAGCCGTTGCTTGAAACCTTCAGGATGGTCAATGGTATGCCCCACCCCGAATTCGCCTTGATGGAGACACTTGTATATGTCGATCAGGCTGTGGGCGATGGGCGTCAGCGGGGTTTGTGCAGGCTGATTGCCGGCCTGCAGGGCATGGTGCTGCACCTCATGCAACATATACTGCTGAATGATCATCTGCCGCAGATTGGCAAGGTGTTGGGAATCACTTGGCATCTTGACCGCCCCACTTTTCAATGAATTCCCGCAAATCCGCCATGGTCCGAGGATCCTCCGCCCGGAAAGGATCGTCCAGGCATATTCCCATGCTGTTAACCTCGCATTTGACCCGATTGAAGCAATGCCGCGCCCCCGGTCCGTTGATTTTGGCCTTGATGCGGATGCGCTCCCAATTCTCCACTTGCACATCCACATTTTTTTGAAAGGCGTTTTGCACAACCAGGCCCCGGAGGCGTGCGCGCGTATTGCGGGGCGGATTGTACCGGGCCGCTTGGATGTCGCTTTCAGGAATCATCCGATCCACCAGATCCAGCGCCAGGCATTGTTCATAGAGACCTGTGACCGGGTCCAGGTCATGGTATTTGAGATCCAATGTCTTTAATTGCCGTTCGTCCGCGCCCTTGGTGCGGCTGCGGTCCAAAAGCCACAATTTCAGAACCCAATCGATCTTGCGTTTGAGATCCGCACCGTCCCTTTCCATGGCCATTTCCGGCTGGCGGACCTTCAATTTCTTCAGGCCGCCCAAGATCTGTTCCCAAATGCGCAGCCATTGCGCCTCTTCCGCGCCGGGGGCGTGGACGGCAAAAAACCGAAGCGCTTTTTCCAGACAAATCGATTGGATTTCCAGGGCTGAATACTCTGCGCAACGTCCTTGACGCCGGACCCCTATTTTGGCATGCAGGTCGCGCGATACGGCTTTGAGCGCGTTGGACGGGGATAGCAGATCAAAATCAGGGTCCAAAACCCCTGCTTCCAATAAACGCAACATCAGCACCGCGGTTCCGATTTTCAACCCTATGGCATACTGGGCCATATTGCTGTCACCGATGATCAGATGCAGGCGCCGGTCCCGGCCCGTGCGTTCAATTTCACGTTTGCGGATATTGATAATCCCGCGCACTTCGGAAGTGCGGTCGCTGTATGTGCATTCGAAAAAATCGGCCCGCTGGCTGATTTGAAACCCAAAAGCGCCGTCCCGCGCGGATGTCATGGCCTTGCCCGCACCTGTGTAGATCTGGCGCGTCACCAAAAAAGGCAGCAACCGGGCGATATCGTTCTGCCCCTGGGCGGTGATCAGATAGTTTTCATGTCCGCCGTAAGTGTGCCCGTATAGATCAACGTTGTTTTTATACAAACGCAGTCCGCAGGAGCTGTCCTGACCGTTCATGATTTGCGCCAGCTCCCGGACAAGATGATCGCCGGCTATTTCATGGGTCACCAGATCCTTAACGCTGAGGCACTCGGGAGTGGCGTATTCCGGGTGCCCGCCCCTATCCACGTAAAGTCGGCCGCCATTGCCCAGAAATTCACCGGCCATGGGAATCCCGAGGGTTCCGGCACCGGCTGTCAGGCGCACCGCGATTTGCTTTTGATGATCGAGCAGATTGTCGGCGCACTGCTTCTGCCCGGCACCTTTACTTTGCCGGTGGGCCACAGGCGCATACTCACACTCGGTACCGAAGATCCGCCGGTGCAATCCTACTCCCCTTCGATCTGCTTGAATTGATCCAGAAAATCCTCACCGGCCGCTTCGAGCACCCCTTCGATGTAATTATCCAACGCCTTGAGCTTCTTTTGGCTTTCTTTGGAAATCTTTTCCGGCTGTTCCCGCTTGCTCTCCTGTTTCTTGGAAATTTTCTTTTTGGGTTTCTTTATTTGCCGTGAATCAGGCATGGCGCCTCCTTAAAAGACAGGGATGCATTAATCGCTATCTTCTTCCAGTTTGGATATCAATTCGGTTGAATCCCCGGCCCCTGAAAATATCTTTTCAAACTGCTCCCGGGTTCCCTTGAGCGGATTGAGCAGCGGCACCATGCGGTGCACATCGCCGTGATCAAATCCGACCACCTCCCAATTGAGTAAAAAGATCTCCCGGGCGTACTTCTGGATGCAACGGCTGCGAAAATAGGCCCGCGTATCCTCCGGGGCGTGATTCACAAAACCGCCGATCTCCTTGTCATCGCATACGCGGGTGGTCATGCCGTCCCGCTGCAGCTTGTAAAAAAGCCCCTCCAGGTTATCCACCCTGTGGTATTGCAGATCCAACACCTTCAGCAAGGCATGATCCCAGGAACAATCGCGCGCCTTTCGATACCTGTTGAGCAGCCACAATTTGAGGACCCAATCCAACTTCCGGGCCAGGTCGCCGGGATCGGCTTCAATATCAAGGTCGCGGGATAATTTCAGTTGATCCAGGCCGTCCAGGACCTCAGCCCAGAGGGTCAGAATCTCTTGGTATTGCGGAATGGCGGCCGCACCATCGGAGCGTTTAAAAGCATCGGCCTTTTCCAGAAACAAGCGTTGGATTTGAACCGCTGTCATGGGACGGCCGTTGTCCAGCTCTATGGCGGCGTCATAATTCATGGATATGCGCCGAAGGGACTCGATGGGGTCCTTGAGGGTCCAATCGTCGCCAATGAATCCGTCTTCCAGCATTTGCAACACGATCTGGGTCGCCCCCAGCTTGACGAAACCGGCCACCTCGCACATGTTGGCGTCCCCCAGAATCAAATGCAGCCTTCGGAATCGATGGGCGTCCGCATGGTGCTCGGCGCGCGTGTTGATAATGGGCCGGGCATACATGGTCTCCAGACCGT
>JBFFHG010000210.1:0-6238 GCA_041557055.1 Desulfosarcinaceae bacterium | reverse complement strand
GATCTGACCGAACAGCGAAAGTTGGAAGCCCAGTTGGTTCAATCGCAAAAATTCAACGCCTTGGGAGTGATGGCCGGCGGCATCGCCCATGAGATCCGCAATCCCCTGGCCATTTGCTCATCCGGCGCGCAATTTCTCATGGATGGAGATATCGACGCGGAGTTCCAAAAAGAGTGCGCCGAAAAAATTCATGCCAACATTAAAAAGGCATCCAATATTATCGAAAACCTTTTAAGCTATGCCCGTCCATCAGCATCGCCGGAAGTTGA
The DNA here is from genome assembly GCA_041557055.1 of Desulfosarcinaceae bacterium. Taxonomy (GTDB): domain Bacteria; phylum Desulfobacterota; class Desulfobacteria; order Desulfobacterales; family Desulfosarcinaceae; genus JARRKU01. The sequence goes on along the minus strand of JBFFHG010000210.1, from coordinate 5,969 downwards.
GAAGATCAACTTGACCGACCTTGCCAAGGAGGTTGTTGCACTGATCGGCAATCAGGCCAGGATTCAAAAGATTCAAGTCAAAACCCGTTTGCCCTACCGGTCCGTGTTGATAAGCGGCAATGCCGCTCTGTTGCAGCAAGTCTTTATCAATCTGTGTCTCAACGCAATCCAGGCCATGCCGCAAGGCGGCTTGCTGATACTGGAGGTGAAATCGGTCAAGCATGCGGTTCTGATCAGCGTATCGGATACCGGCCGGGGCATTGCAAGAGAAAATCTGAATAAAATTTTTGACCCTTTTTATACGACATCCCCGGTGGGCATGGGTACCGGCCTGGGGCTCTCCATTTGTTACTCCATCGTCCAGCAACATTTCGGCGCGATAGAAGTGGAGAGCATCGAGGAACGTGGCACCTGTTTTACTGTTCGCTTGCCGCTGCAGACATAACGCATATGGAATTTAAAGGCTCGTGCAAAAATAAATTCACAGTTTAGGCGCGCTGATTTGGGTAGGATTTGTTCGATCTAAGAGTGCAAAACCGCAGGAATAGCAAGCTATTTTGAGGATTTTGCAGTCGCAGATCGTGCAAAGACGACCTGAGGCAGTGATGCATAAAATGTGAAGTTATTTTTGCGCGAGCCATAAGGATCCGTGAAATGATACAATCCGCAAAAACAATCTTAATTGTCGATGATGAGCCTGATATGTGCTGGGCATTGGCGCACATTCTGGGGCGCATGAATTGTTGCGCCCAAAAGGCCTTCAACGGCCAACATGCGCTCCAGCTCGTGGCGAAAAATCATTTCCCGATTGCCCTTCTCGATGCCAAGCTCCCCGACATCGAAGGATTGGATCTGGCCGAACGGATTTGGAAAAAGGACGCCGAGGTGCGGATTTTCATTGTTTCGGGCTATTTCTATCAAAACGATAAGGAGATCCAGCGGGCGCTCGCCCAAGGATTAATCGCCGGCTTTATCGCCAAACCATTTGATCATGAAGAGATTCGAGCAGCGATCCAGGATTGCTTCTCAGATCAGGTTCAAGGTTGATCCGATGGTTTATGGCAACACTTCCATACCCTATGGCGCATGCGCCATGGCCGGATTTCCTTCAAATTCCGCCGAAATTTCCGTTGATAGTCGTTTTACTTCCAACTCATTGGAATATCAGGTTTTTCTGTTTTCTTCACCATCGCTCTTAAATGGCATACGGTTTGCTTATTACTCAAGCAGACATGTCTGAAGATTTAAAAACCAATTACCGATTCTCATCATTTTAAAAAAAAGGAGATTTACACCATGGCAAAAGTACAAAAAACCACCGATTCTTCAAGTCTGGCCGAAGTGGTTGACCGTATCCTGGACAAAGGCATCGTCATTGATGCCTGGGCCAAAGTCTCTCTCGTAGGGATTGAACTGCTGTCCATTGAAGCCCGCGTTGTTATCGCTTCAGTTGAAACCTATCTGAAATACGCCGAAGCTATTGGACTGACCGCTGCAGCCGCCTCGCCCGCCTAATGTTCTCTCTGTTGAACCCATGGTTTCGAGGGGCCGCAGATACGGTCCCTCGAACCATTGCCGCCAAGCTGCACTGTCATGGGAAATCGTGATCGGCGCAGATTCGGAAACCGATAATTAAGGAAAGGAGAGCCGATCATGGGTGTGTTTACAGACGATATGAGCCGCTTGGGTGAAGAGATCGCATCCGGGCGTTCTTCGCGCAAGGAGATGCTTCAGATCCTCAAGAGCGATATTGCAACAATCAAGACGGATGTTGGCGAGATGTTAACGCAGTTTGGGAAAAAGCGGGTCGAAACAAAGCAGCGCATGCAAACGGAGCGTTCGGAGTTTACTTCCCAATTGCAGCACTTTGCCGCGGAGTTGGGCGAACAGGTCATCGATATACGCAAAGGCTTTCATCAGGAGCGAACCGACATGCTTGGTAAAATGAATGAAGGCCTCGCATGTTTTATGAGCGCGTTGAAAAGTGATGTTGCACAATTGCAAACAGGTTTTAAAATGCGGCGATCCGAATCGAAACGTCAAATCAGGGCGGATTTGGACGCGTTTCTCGGCGGGCTGAAAGCATTTTCACAGAATATGGAAACAACCGTAGGAAGCATGCTCGCAGAGTTTCGATCCGACAGGCAGGGGGGCCGCGCAGCCTGGAAGGCAAAGGATTTTGCTGACCCGCAGCCGGGTGCATGCAAACCGCAAGAGACAGCCGGACCTGGCAACGACGACCTGACGCACATACCGGGAATCGGTTCCGGCAGGCAACGGCAGCTCAATCGAGCCGGAATCAGCACCTTTGCACAGTTGGCTCAATCCACGCCGGCACAATTAATGCTGATCCTTGGCAATCATGCCGGAGGAACGGAAAAAGTTGAGGCTTGGATTGCCCATGCCGCCGCAATGGTACGTTAAATCAGTCGAAAACGGTTGCCCCGGTGGATAGAGGGGCCGGATGGCCGGTACTCAAAGCTGTGTCGGCCGTCAGTATAATTTCAGGAGACAGAATCATGAAGCAACCCCCCCTTAGAGTTGTGTCCGATTCCCAAGCCAACGCCTCTATCGCCGAGGATCAGGTGGTGCCGGAACCCAGTGATCAATTTGTGAGCACATCATATGTGCAAGATTTGACCGAGCGCGCGCTATCCTACCTCGAAGCCGGTTATGCCGTCCATTTTGCCGGACCGGCCGGTACGGGTAAGACCACGTTGGCTTTTCATATCGCGGCCCTGCGGGGCCGGCCGGTAACTCTCATGCACGGCGATGACGAGTTTTCAAGCTCCGATCTGATCGGCCGCGATTCCGGATACCGCAGGACCAAACTGGTGGACAACTACATCCATTCGGTGGTCAGAACCGAAGAGCGACTCAATACCATGTGGGAAGATAACCGCTTGACCACGGCCTGTCAAAATGGGAATACCCTTATTTATGACGAGTTTACCCGCTCGCGCCCCGAGGCCAACAACCCTCTGTTGAGCGTTTTGGAAGAAAAGATTCTCAATATTCCCAAAATGCGGCAATCCGGGGAAGGTTATCTGGATGTTCATCCTGAATTCAGAGCCATCTTTACTTCCAATCCGGAAGAGTACGCCGGAGTGCACAAGACCCAGGATGCGCTCTTGGATCGCATGATAACAATTCATCTTTCCCATTTCGATCGTTTTTCCGAAATTCAGGTGACCATGGCAAAATCGGGACTTGCCTGCGACGACGCTGAAGTCATCGTTGAAATTGTCAGGGAGCTTCGCGCCATCGGCGTAAACAACCATCGCCCCACCATTCGCGCCTGCATTGCCATTGCAAGGATACTGTCGCATGTGAATGGACATGCCCAGTCGAATGATAACCGTTTCATCCGTATCTGTCATGATGTGCTCAATATTGATACGGCCAAAGTCTCGCGCAGCGGAAAGCCGGTAATGTCCAAAAAAGTGGGTGATGTTATCCAAAAAATCTGCGCATTCAGAAAGGGATAAAAAATGGCTGGAGCTAAAAGCAATACCATTAAAGGTGTTCAGAATATCCGAACCCATGCCGGCCGGGCGAATCAATCGACACAGTCCTACCAGGCCTATTTTCGCATCGGGGCACTGGAAATGGAAAAAGCACGCCGGACAACGGAACGCGAAAGCGCCATGACGCGGGTCAACAACATTGACAACCGTGTTCAGGAGATCGAAGCTGAAAAATCAGTATTGCTTGAAAAAATAGCGGTTGACCAGCACAAGCTTTCTTCAGCACCAAACAACGGAAAAAAGGGTGTGGCGGCAAACTTCAAGATTCGGTATTGAGCGTGAATAATTCCCTATAAATATTTGATATCGGATTAAATATTCCTGGAAAACTACCGATATTCGTATTGATCCATGAACATTGCCGATAAGCATTCAAACCAGACAGGATTCACAGCATGACAAAACACACGCCGTCCATAGCAAGCGGCCGCTATTTATATGCGGTGGTGAACGCAAACCCAAAGGGTGATTTCGAAACCTTGGGGATTGATGACCAGGCGGTTTATACTATTTCGGATGGGCACCTTTCAGCCGTGGTCAGCAATGCGCCCAACGCAAAGATTCGTCCACAACGCCGCAACCTTGCGGCCCATCAACAGGTGCTCAAACACTTGATGGCCGAAACAACGCCGCTGCCCATGGCCTTTGGCATCATCGCCGACGGCGACAGGGCTGTCAAAGATATCCTGGCGCATCATCGCAGTCTGTTTCTCACGCAGTTCAAGCGGGTCTCCGGCAAAGTGGAAATGGGGTTGCGCATTTCCTGGGATGTGGAAAATATTTTCGATTATTTTATCAGCACTCACCCCGAACTGCGCTCGGCCCGCGATGAATATTTCAGCAGTCAGCACGAACCTTCCCAGGAAGATAAACTTGAACTGGGTCGGCTGTTTGATCATCTGCTTCAAGAAGACAGGGAGAATTTCAGCGACAACGTTGAACAGATCCTTGGACCGTATTGCCATGAAATCAAACATGCCAAATGCCGTAATGAGAAGGATGTAATGAACCTGGCCTGCCTGGTGGCCCGCCCCACTGAGAGCCGTTTTGAAGAAGGGGTTTTAAAAGCCGCAGCCAAATTCGACAACAACTTCATTTTTGACTACAGCGGCCCCTGGGCGCCACACAATTTCGTAGAAGTCGAACTGGAAATTTGATCCATGCTGCTTGTTGATGATATTCTGGCATCCCCTTTTCGCGGTCTTTTGTGGATTTTCCGTGAACTGCACAATGCTGTTCAGCAAGAAGCGGTCAATGAAGCCGAAAATATAACTCAACAGCTTAGCGAGCTTTATATGATGCTGGAGACAGGCAAGATCTCCGAAGCCGAGTTCGATGCAAGCGAAGCTGTGCTGCTCGACCGGTTCGATGCCTTGGGAAACGATAAGCTGGGGCAGGAAACGCCAGATGACCGGGACGATCAATGAATACCGCAAATGATCAAAAAATCCCTCCGTTTTTTCAAAATGACGACCTGCGCCTGTTTCTATTCAGCGGCAAGGGCGGTGTTGGCAAAACCAGTTGTGCCATGGCCGCTGCATTCAAGCTGGCCATGGTGCACCCGGAGTCTTCGATTCTGGTCGCTTCCACTGATCCGGCCCACTCCCTGCAGCATAGCTTGGCGAAGGGCCGTCCACCGGCCAATTTGTCTGTCGTAGAACTGGATGCCCGCCAATGCCTTGAGCGCTTTAAAGAAAAATACAAACACCACCTGCACTGCATTGCACAGCGCGGCACTTTTTTGGATGATGAGGATATCAATCGTTTTTTGGACCTCTCACTGCCCGGCCTGGACGAACTGATGGCGTTTTTAAAAATTTCGCGATGGGTCAAAGAAGAGCGTTACGATCGTATCGTCGTGGACACGGCGCCCACCGGTCATACATTGCGACTGCTGGCCATGCCGCTTCTGATTCACAGATGGCTCGACACGCTCGACACCCTGCTGGCCAAACACCGTTATATGGTTGAAGCATTCAGAGGCACGTATCAGCCGGACGAGACTGATCGTTTCCTGTTGAATTTATCGGCAGCCGTCAGGCAAATGCAGCGACTTCTCACAAACAAAAACAGGTGTTGTTTTATCCCGGTGATGCTGGCTGATGAAATGAGTATCCGCGAAACCGTGCTGATGATGACACAGTTGAAAGATTCGCGGATACCGTTTTCAGCCATCGTAATCAATCGGTTGGGCCTTTCAAGCGATTGTCCTGTATGCAAAGACCGTCGTCGTCGTCAGGACCTTTTGCTGGCGTCTTTCTCGGCTAGTTTTGACGGCCACGCCTTTTGGGCGCTGCCGCTTTTCGCAGAAGAAATTCAGGGGCAAAGAACGCTCCGGATATTTTGGGAGCATGCCTTGCCCTTCGACATGCCGCCGGACTTATCCATAGACGATGCGCCTTCCGGTCTTTATGGGCCGATGACCGATCAGCCGGGCATCTT
>JBFFHG010000209.1:0-6249 GCA_041557055.1 Desulfosarcinaceae bacterium | reverse complement strand
CCTCCATGGTCAATGATGATTTTGGCGACGAATACGGCGTCTTTTTTGCGGTTTACGGAGAGGGGTTCACCTACCGCGAGTTGATGGATTACGCCAAGATCCTGCGGCGCGAACTCCTGCTGGTCAAGGATGTGGCCAGCGTGGAAATTTACGGCGATCAACCCGAAACCCTCTACCTGGAAATCTCAAGAGCCAAGATGGCCGAGATGGGGGTCTGCCTGAACGACATGGTGGACACCCTTAACAACCAGGGCAAACCGGCCGACGGCGGGCGCTTGAAGGTGAATGACCAGTATGTGCGGGTGGTGCCCACCGGCGGCTTCGACAGCCTGGAGGATTTGCGCAATCTCATCGTGCGCTGCGGATCTCAGGAGAGCGAAGTGTTCCTCAAGGATCTGGCCGAAATCCGCCGCGGTTACCAGGACCCGCCCCAAAACCTGATGATGTTCAACGGCCAGCCGGCCGTGGGCATCGGGGTTGCCACCACCTCGGACGGCAATGTGGTCACCATGGGACAAAGCGTGCGCAAACGGATCGAAGCCCTGTCCATGCATGCTCCGGCAGGTATGGCCATCGGCACCATCGCCTACCAGTCCGACACGGTGACCAAGTCCCTGAACGGGTTTGTGGTCAACTTTGCCGAAGCCCTGGTGATCGTCATCGTGGTGCTGTTTTTCGCCATGGGTTTTTCCAGCGGCATGCTCATGGGCGCCATTTTACTGGTCACCATCCTGGGCACCTTCATCGGCATGCGCCTGCTGGACATCAACCTGCAGATTATCTCGTTGGGGGCCCTGATCCTGGCGCTGGGCATGCTGGTGGACAACGCCATCGTGGTCACCGACGGCATTCTGGTGCGGGTCCAGAACGGAATGGGCCGTGTGCCGGCCGCCCTGGAGACCTGCGCCCAGACCGCCTGGCCCCTGCTGGGCGCCACCATCGTGGCCATTCTGGCCTTCGCGGCCATCGGCACATCCCAGGATGCCACGGGCGAATTTTTGGGAAGCCTTTTCAAGGTCATGGGGATCTCCCTGGGATTTAGCTGGGTCCTGGCCGTCACCCTGACCCCCTTGTTCTGCATCCGTTTTTTGCCCAACGCCCAGGGGCATGGTCAAAAGGCCCCTTATGGCGGCCGATTTTTCAAATGGTATCAACATTTCCTTGACCTGTGCCTGCGACATCGCGCCGCGGTGGTATTCTGTCTGATAGGTCTTGTGGTTCTGGCCCTAATGGGATTCGGCCGGATCAACAAAAGCTTTTTCCCGGCTTCGGACCGGCCCCAGTTCATGATCGATTATTGGCGGCCCGAAGGGGCGCACATCCAGGAGACAGCCGCGGACCTGGCCCGCATCGCGCGCCACGTGCGCACAATGGACGATGTCACGTCAACAGCCACTTTCATCGGCCGGGGCGCGTTGCGCTTCATCCTGACCTACGATCCCGAGCAGCCCAACACCAGTTACGGCCAGGTGCTGGTCACAGTGGCGGATTACCGCCGAATCAAGGACCTGATGGCGGCCACAAGCGATTATGTGGCGCATAATTTCCCCAACGCCGAATCCAAAGCAAAGGTCTTTTTTTACGGACCGCCTGTGGGGGCCCGCATCGAGGCGCGCTTTTCCGGACCCGATCCGGCAGTGTTGCGGCGCCTGGCCCAGGAGGCCAAGGCCATCATGGCCGCCGACCCGGATACGTTTCTCGTCCGGGACAATTGGCGACAGCCGGTGGAGACCATCCGGCCCGTGGTATCCGAAGGCGTGGCCCGCCGCACGGGAATCAACCGCCTGGACGTGGCCCGGGCCGTTCAAACCGCATTTACAGGCCAAACCGTCGGCCTTTACCGGGAAGCCGACACCCTGATTCCAATTGTTCTGCGCCTGCCGGCGGCAGAGCGGAACAGTGTGGCGCGGTTGCATGACCTCCAGGTGTTTGCCCCGTCAACAGGACAAAGTCTGCCGTTGCGCAACATCGTCACCGAGTTTCAGACCACATGGGAAAACCCGATCCTGTGGCGTTACGATCGCAAACGCACCATCAACGCCATGTGCGATCCGCTTTCGGGAGATGCCGGGAAACTGTTCAACCGGCTGCGCCTGCAGATCGAAACCATGGCCCTGCCGCCGGGATACGAATTGGCGTGGGGCGGGGAATATGAACACACCACAGAGGCCAATGAGGGACTCTTCCAGATGGTCCCGGTCTTTTTCCTGGCCATGATCCTGACCATTCTGGCCATGTTCAACTCCATCCGGCAGACCCTGTTGATTTTCCTGTGCCTGCCGCTGGCTTTCATCGGCATTGCCGGCGCGTTCCTGGTGACCGGCATGTCGTTTGATTTCAACTGCACCCTCGGCTTCTTAGGGCTTTCGGGCATGATCATCAAAAACGCCGTGGTCCTCATCGATCAAATCAATACGGACCGCAAAACGGGAAAAGAACTCCGCGCCGCCATCCTGGACTCTTCGGTCAGTCGTCTGCGGCCGGTGTGCATGGCAGCCCTGACCACCATCCTGGGAATGGTGCCGTTGATTTGGGACCCTTTTTTCGGGGCCATGAGTCTGACCATCATCGGCGGACTGACCTTCGGCACAGTTCTGACCCTTGTTGTGGTTCCCGTGCTGTATTCACTGCTCCACCGCAAAAAAAACGGCAGTGAACGATCAATTCAAAAAGGAATCCAATGCAATGCAACGCACTAAAATTAAACGCAAAGACAAGTTCGGGCCAAGCGCTGTCATCATCCTCCTGCACCTTATCTGGACGCCTGTTTGGACCTGGACCGGCCCGGCATGGCCGATCAGCACCTGCCAGGCTGCTGAAAGCGGTTTCGGTCTGACCCTGGACCAGGCGGTAGACATGGCCGAAGCGCACAGCTACCGCCTGCGGGCCGCGGCAATGGATGCTGAAGGCGCGCAGCGGGAGCGCCGGAGTTTGCTGGCCGATTTTTTACCCAAAATCAACGCCAATTACGGGTACACCGGCCTAAGCGAGCAGCCGATCATGAAACGCGGCGGCATGGAGATCCCCACAGCCCACACAACCCAATATCACTGGGACATCACCGTAACCCAGCCATTGTTTACCGGCTTTGCCCTGACCAGCCAATACGACATGGCCGAACTCAACACCCGAGTCAAGGCGATGGAACAGCAACAGATGGCGCTGGATGTCCGCCGGGACGCCAAATCCGCCTTCTTCCAATTGCTCCTGACGGAAAAAATCTTCAATGTCCGGGATCGCGCAGTGGAAGCTTTCAGGGCGCAGGAGGAGGATTCGAAAAAATTCTTCAAACAGGAGTTGATTCCCCTCAACGACCTGTTGCGCTCCCAGGTGGCCCTGGCCAATGCGCTTCAGGAGCGAAAACGGTCTGCCGAAACGTTAAAACTATTGGAGACCCGCTTCAATCTGCTGATCGGCCGGCCCCGGGGCACCGAGTTGTATCTTCGGGAAAATGAAATTATCCCGGAACTTGAAATGGATTTGGAGACGCTCTTGTCACGCTCTCTCCAGACCCGGCCGCTGCTCGCGGCAGGCCGTCTGGGGTTGGCGGTGCTTGAAAAGGCGGTCACGACGGCAAAAAGCGAATACTACCCCCAGGTGAGCGCCTTTGCATCCTATGAACAAAACGGCGACGATCCTTCAGCCGACACCAACGATTACTCCAACGCGTACAATTCCGCCGTGGGCGTTCGACTGGACTGGACGCTCTTTGAGTGGGGCAAAACCAGGGCTCGTGTCTCCAAAAGCCGCCTGGCCCTGAAGGCCGCCCGTCAACGCATTCTGGCCCTGGAAGACCAAGTGTCCTTGGAGGTGGAGCAAGTCTACCGGGACCTTCTGGTCGCCAGGGAGAACATAAAAACGTCGGAACAAGCCCTGTTGCAGGCCAGGGAAAACTGGCGCATCACCCGCATGCAGTACCGGGAACAGATCGCCACATCCACGGACGTTTTGGACGCCCGGGCCTTCCTGACCCAAGCGGACACCAACTACTACCAGGCGCTTTACGGATATATGACCGCCCTTGCGGAGCTGGAACGCGCCGTGGGAAGCCGCTCTTTGGTCTTGGATCAAAATTCCACCACCATTACTACCCGGCCGCACCGATTGCCGGGCGCAGCCCCACTTGCATCGAACACGGCAGACAGCAGCCAGATAGAAAGATGAGAGTGTCTTGGATATCGGATGTTTTAAAACCGCACCTGAGACCAAATTCCTGCGTGGGGGAAGATTCAATACTCGAAAATACGCCAATGGGTTCATTTGCCTGCCCCCCTCTCTGAACGTTGATACTTTGATGAACCTTTTTTCAAAAAACTTGAAAATGCCACGTTCCATGCGCTTTGCGCTTCTTTTGATCATTTTATATGCCCCTCCCCTGCAGGCTCTGGCTGAAACAAAAGATGACAGCCTTTTCCAAATGTTCACCCTATATTTTGAAAACGACGCCTTTTTTGGAACAGACTATTTTTATACCAACGGCATAAAGTTCGCATGGACGTCGGGGGATCTGAAAAAAAGTAAAAGCGACAGTCTTCTCAACGCATGGACCTGCTCTCTGGGGGGGCTTTTGCCGTTGGTGGGCGCCCCCGGCTTTAAGCGTTCTCTCTCTTTGGCCGTCGGCCAGAACATGTACACGCCCGAAGATACGCAGGACTCCGAGCTGATTGAAAACAGCCGCCCTTATGCCGGTTTGACCTATTTTGAAATAGGCATAAGCGGCCGAAACAGTCTGGAAATAAACAGTTGGGAGGTTGTTCTGGGGATGGTCGGACCCCATTCATATGCTGGGGATACCCAAAAGGCCGTCCATAACTGGAACGGGTGGGATGCCCCGAACGGCTGGGACCACCAGCTCAAAGACGAGCCGATACTCAACCTTTTCTTTACCCAGAGGCGCAAAATCTTAAACGGCGCTCCCGGCGGCCAATGGGGTTGCGACATCATTCCAAGCTGGGGGGGCGGCGTCGGCAATTTATACACGGGCGCACAAGCGGGTGTCCAGATACGCTTGGGCTGGAACCTGCCCAACGATTTCGGAACCAGTATGATCCGGCCGGGTTCCAACACCAATACGCCCATGGACGAAGACGGCCGGATGATTTCAGGGCGGCCGCATAGATTCGGCGTGCATCTCTTTGCCGGCGCGGATGGTTTTTATTGCCTGAGGAATATGACCTTGGACGGCAACACCTTCCAGGAGAGTCACAGCATTCCAAAAGAGCCCTTCGTGGCCTCCTTCATGGCCGGTTTGGGCGTTACCATCTCGCGATGCAAGATCAGTTTCGCCCACGTCTATCAGACAAAAGAGTTCAAACAGCAAAAAGATCAAGAACAATTCGGCTCCATCACCTTTCATTACATGTTCTAAAGCCTCATCCTGAAAATCATTTTTTCCTTTGCTATCCAGGAAAAGGATTGCGCATGGAACAAGCCCAATAGATTCATTCGGAACGTCAAATTTTTATTTTTCTTGACAACGGTTAAAGCAATATGTCATTTAAAGTGCGTGTATGTATTTTGAATGAAAGTTGGCCACAAAAAGTAATAAGCAGCTTTTCAGATTCTCGCTCTTGGAAGTATATTCACCGTTCGAATTGAAATTGAACAGCACATCTCCCCGGTTTCTAAAACTTTCGCAATAAAATTTATATTGAGTAGCGCACACCATGTGGGCGGACTGTTATGTTGTTAATGCATTTTCTGTTGAATTTTTGGAAGGGATCAGATCACAGATAACAACAGCCACCAAACCACCCCAGGTATTAACCCGGCAATAAAAGACAAGTCTACCGCCTACCAGGATTGATTCTAAATTCGGTATTTTAGTGTACGGGCGTTGGCCTGAATAACGGTATTGGACTTATTTCTTTGCCGGATTAATAAGCACCATAAATATAAAAAAAGGAGAAAACGATGGCACAACAAACGGCATTAAGAGATGTAGAAAAACCTCAATACAACGAGTCGGAAACAATGATTTTTTTGGACCTGACGCACTCGGAAAAAATGGCGTTGGAGTCCTTCACCGACGACTTCAAAAATGCAGACGCACATGCGCTTTTTGATGACGTGGTGAATCAATCCGACACCATCTTGGAAAAAGCCACTGATTTTGCACGAAAGCATCCAAGAATTATCTCTAAAGTAGTGCAAAATGTGAATCGAAATCCTGAGATTGTGGAACAGCTCAATCCAAAGGTATACCAGGCCTTGCAAGAGAGGTTTGCTGTGAATTCTCCGACTTATTAT
>JBFFHG010000208.1:0-6265 GCA_041557055.1 Desulfosarcinaceae bacterium | reverse complement strand
CTGCCGGCACCCACCACCCCGATGCTCATGGTTTTGACATCCACGGTCGTCTGCATTGTGTCTATTCCTCGGACAGTTCGGTTGTCGTTTCTTCTCCGTTCTCCGATGCATCGTCATCCTCGGTTTCAGCCAGCCCGGCGGCACTGACCACCCGTTCACCCGGAGCCATATCGATCAGACGGACGCCCTGGGTGTTGCGGCTGATCACCGAAATATTTCTCACCGGCATACGAATTATTTTACCCGCATTGGTCACCAACATAAGATCCTGTTCTTCCTGAACTTCCAGCAAGCCCACAACCATGCCGTTGCGCTGGGTGGTTTTTATGGTGATCACCCCTTTGCCGCCCCGCTTGTGCACCGGATATTCATCAATGGATGTCCGTTTGCCGTAACCGTTTTCAGTCACTGCAAACAGGGTCTGCCCATATCTTACGGCCTCCATTCCCACAATGCGCTCAGCATCTTCCAGCCGCATACCGCGCACACCGCGGGAAATGCGGCTGCTGGGCCGGATATCCGACTCGTGAAAACGAATGGATTTGCCTGATGCCGATCCGAGAAAAACATTCTGGGTCCCGTCCGTTATGCGGGCGTTGATCAACTCATCGCCCGCAGCCAGATTCAAGGCGATGATGCCTCCGGCTCTGGGTCTGGAAAAAGCCATGATATCGGTCTTTTTTATCGTACCATTCTGAGTCGCCATCAAAATGTAATAACCCGGCTCAAAAGCGGGCACCGTCAATACGGTGGTCATATGCTCCCCTTCTTCAAAATTGAGCAGATTGACGATGGCCTTGCCCCGGCTGGTTCGGCTGGCCTGGGGGATATCGTAAACCTTACACCAGTAAACCTTGCCCCGGTTGGTAAAAAAAAGAAAGTTGTGATGGGTGGAAGCCACAAAAAGGTGGGAAACAAAATCCTCATCTTTTGTTCCCATGCCGGTCTTGCCCTTGCCGCCCCGTCGCTGACTTTGATAGAGGGTAATTGGGTTGCGCTTGATATAACCGGAACTGGAGATGGTCACAACCATGTCCTCTTCCATAATCATATCCTCGATGGTCAGTTCATGGGTAGCCTCCACGATCTCCGTGCGCCGCGCATCACCGAACTGCTCTTTCAACTCAAGCAGATCTTCCTTGATAAGATTGAGCACCAGTTGCTCATTGCCCAGAATTTCCTTAAACCGTGCAATATCCTTTAATACCGCTTCATAGTCGCTGATGATCTTGTCACGCTCCAGTCCTGTCAAGCGCTGCAAGCGCATATCCAGAATTGCCTGGGCCTGAATAACGGATAAAGCAAAGGCCGCAATCAACCGCTCTTTGGCCTCCCCCGGCGACTTGGATTCGCGAATCAGCTTCACCACCTCATCCAGGTTGTCCAATGCAATTTTGAGCCCTTCCAGGATGTGCGCCCGCTCTTCGGCTTTTTTCAGCTCATACCGCGTCCGCCGAATGATGACATCCTTGCGGTGCCAGATAAAATTTTCCAATATCTCTTTAAGTGCAAGAACCTGAGGCCGCTGGCGCACGACGGCCAGAAAAATGATGCCGAAACTGCTCTCCATCTGGGTATGTTTGTACAGCAGATTGACCACCACACCGGAAACCACCCCTTTTTTCAATCCCATGGCGATGCGCATTCCCTGCCGGTCGGACTCGTCACGAACGTAGCTGACCCCTTCCAAATGCTTGCTCTTGATCAATTCATCAATTTTTTGAACCAATCTGGCCTTGTTGACCTGATATGGGATCTCGGTGACCACGATGGTCTCTCGCTCGGACCTGTCCTTTTCAACGGCCACTCTGGCCCGCATTCGAATAATGCCGCGGCCGGTATGATACGCCTCATGAATCCCCTTTGTGCCGTATATGATTCCGGCGGTGGGAAAATCAGGGCCGGGAAGATACTGCATCAGGCCGGAAATGGTGATCTGCGGATCATCGATCAAGGCACAAGTGGCATCCACCACCTCGGATAAATTATGGGGCGGTATATTGGTGGCCATGCCTACGGCAATACCCGAGGAGCCATTGATGATCAATGAAGGCACCTTGGCAGGCAGAACAGAGGGCTCGGCTAAGGATTCATCGTAGTTGGGAATAAAATCAACGGTCTCTTTGTCCAGGTCCTCGAGCATCTGGTGGGCCAGCCGCGTCATGCGCACTTCGGTATAACGCATGGCTGCCGGGGAATCACCGTCGATGGACCCGAAGTTGCCCTGGCCGTCCACCATGGTATAGCGCATGGAGAAGTGCTGGGCCATGCGAACGATGGTATCGTAAACTGCCGTATCGCCGTGGGGGTGGTATTTACCGATTACATCACCCACGATACGGGCCGACTTTTTATAGGGCTTATTATAATCGTTCTTCAGCTCGCGCATGGCAAAAAGCACCCGCCGGTGAACCGGCTTCAGGCCATCACGCACATCCGGCAGAGCACGACCGATTATAACGCTCATGGCATAATCGAGGTAGGACTTTTTCATCTCCTTCTCGATACTGACGACTGCCATTGAATCGGAATTAGTCATTCTTTGTGCCTTTCAAATTAAGAGATATGGAAAAATCAATGCAAACGAGGCTCAACACTCTTTGGTTTCCACCATTTGTTGATAATTGGTTCGGTAGATCTCAGCAAGGGTTAAAAAACCGGTAACGACCAGCGGACCATAAATAATGCCAAGAATGCCGAACAGCTTCAATCCGCCGATGATGGCAAAAAATACCAGCAGAGGATGCATTTTGACGCGTTGGCCCACCAGCCTGGGTTTGAAAATATATTCGATCCCCAGGGAGAGAATGAAATAGAAAGCCATGAAAAAGATACTAACCGCAACTTGGCCTTTGAGAAAGAGGTAGATCGCCGTGGGGATAAAGACCACACCGACACCAATAATCGGCAAAAAGGCCAGCAATCCCATAATGACACCCCAAAGAAATGCCGAGGGAAGGCCGAATATCCAGAAAACCAGTCCGCCAAGCACGCCCTGGATAAACCCCCCCAAGCCGTTGCCGATCAAAATGGCCCCGGCGATATCATTGAATTTACCAATGAGCATCCACTCCTGATCGCTGGGAAGGGGGGACAAATCCACAATGTAAGCCACCAGCTTGTCCCCATCGATCAAAAGAAAATAGATCACCATCAACATCAGGAAAAAATTGACCACAAAGGCCAGGGTGTTGGAGGCGATGGATCGCGCCTGTTCATATAGATAAAACCCCACAAATTTGGCAATTTCAGAGGCTCCCTTTTTGAGTTCCTCACCGGTCAACTGAATATTGAATTTGGCCAGCAGATTATTGGCCTTATCCAGAATCCGGGTATCCCGCAATAAGGAATTGATCTGGTCGTTAATCACTGCGTTCTGAGCCTTTTGGTAAAGCCCGTAAGCCTGCTGGGTAAGACTGCCGACAAAAAAAACAATGGGGACAAACAATAAAAAAAAGATTAGAATACAGGTCAGCAACGATGCAAAGGACGACCTGATTTTCGGATGACGGTTAATAAAGCGATAAAGGGGGTAAAAGATGCCGGTGACCACTGCGCCCAGAATCAAAATGGCCATAAAGGGCAGCAGCAGCCACCCGAGCATAAAGATGGAGACCAGAAAACAGGCCAGAAAAAACCGTAATATGGGATTTTGGGAAATCAGGTCCCCCATAGGGCCTCCGAAAAAAGATGATCTGGCCGGAAGGCATCAGAAGGCACATGCTGAACACATCTGGCCTTGGGAACCGCGCAAAGGCAGCTTGGCATTTTATGCATCCCGTCTTCAGGCCCCCCTGGCCTGATTCTATGCATCGGCCTCGAAATAGAATCGATCTGCCTGTGGTTCTGCAGTTTCGGATCAAACAAATCCGGGCGCCTGAAACACCAAGTTATTCTTGCGAGAACCCTTATCCACAGTCCTGTCACTGTGAATAAAAAGCGGAGATCAAAGCGGGTTGCCCCCCGATTTACGACAGTATCGCAGTACGGGGAAACTTGGAGGGTTCGCTTTGTCAATGCAAGTCTGTTTTAAGCGTGCCCTTGATCTTCCGGTCGGCCCGTAAAAAATCCCGCCGAATTGAGAATCTACCGGCTGACCAACGCACCTGCTGTTACCAGCAAAAGCGCCTCATAAATCCACATGGGGGTCAAAGATCCGAAAACGGCATATACAATACCGCCGCCAACGATGGCCGGCACACCGCAAAAAACAAGGATCGCCAATCGTCTACTGATATCCATAATGAAAGTCCTGAATTTTTTTCCTGTTCAAGCGTTCGATTAGATTATAACGCCCATAAACTTATAATAAAGAGCATGTTACCGCGCATACCGCATATGGTTGTTTCAACCGGCGTTTACCACGATCAATTGAGGTGGCGTTTTATCAATAACTCTCTTGAATGTAAAGCGAAAAAGCGGCAGTGGATATGGTCACGGCATCTATTGCAATGCCTTGAACGAATCCCCTAAAAAATACCCGAAACCGCTGCTGCTCAAACCTCAAAAATATGCGATTGACCGCGGGCCCAATTGCGTGGTGTTGATTGCATGGACGCAATGGGTTAAGTTTATCCTTAATGTTTCCTGGGCCAATATTTACCGAACATGCAATCAGGGGAAATCCCGTGCCATGTGCTTAATTCTATTTGCGTACCGCTGCCACCCGCGATACAGACTGATTCTGGCTGCCAATCGGGATGAATTTTACGAGCGGCCGACCCAGCCCCTCCGGTTTTGGCAAAATCATCCCCATATCGCCGCCGGCCGGGATCTGAAGCAGATGGGCACCTGGTTGGGGATCACCCGCCAAGGTCGGCTTGCGGCGATCACAAATTATCGCCAGGCGGACTCTCAACCATCAAATACACCCTCCCGCGGGCATCTGGTGGCCGATTTTCTGGCCGGCAATATTCCTGCAGGTCTCTACCTGAATCAATTACACAAAAAGAGCCATGAATATAACGGTTTCAACCTGCTTGTCGACGACAGCCGGGGGCTATGCTATTATTCCAATCGCGGTGATTCACAACATCTTCGTCTCAATCCGGGAATTTACGGTTTGAGCAACCGCCGCCTCAACACCGACTGGCCCAAAGTCCGCTGCGGCAAAGCCGGACTGGCGGCCATCGTGGAAAACAATGGGGAGGCCATTGATCGGAAAAAACTTTCCGAACTGCTACGCGACCAAACCACACCATCTGATGATCAACTGCCCGACACCGGAGTCGGAGTGGCGTTGGAGAGAGTTCTGGCACCTGTTTTCATCACCAGTCCCACCTATGGCACACGTTCTTCATCCATTCTGACCATCGGCCGAAACGGTGAGGTCGATTTTACCGAAATCACCTGGCATCAGACCAAATCCATACCGGACGCCACGGATCAAAAAAGAATACAGTTTGTAATTGAAGAACAGGCAGGATTCTGAAATTTTGATAGTGCCCATCCATAAATAGACACTTGCTAATGTTGCATCGGGGTTTATGTATCGGACCCGGACCGGCGAAACCGCAGACCGATCATCTTGTATATGAGTTTGGCCACGGCAAAAACGGAGTTGGCATCCCGGGGGTTGTGAGAGAGTTCAACCACATCCACGCCGATGATTTCCTTTTCGGCAAAGACCGCCTCAAGGAGATCCAGGGCTTCATCCCAATAGCAGCCGCCGGGTTCGGGGGTGCCGGTACTGGCGATGACACTCCAGTCAAACACATCCACATCCAGGGTCAAAAACACTTTATCCGGCAGGTGGTCCAGGGCTGCGTGCAGATCCAACGCACCTTTGCGCCAATCCTGCATGGTAAAGAGCGCCAATTTTTGATCCCTGACCCGCCGAGCCTCTTCAGCGCTCATGCTGCGAATCCCGATCTGCAAAGTATGAGGGGTGCACTCAAGGGCTCTGGCCATGGTGCAGGCGTGGCTCAGGGCAGTACCGTCATAAGTTTCACGCAGGTCGGCATGGGCGTCCAGTTGAATCACGCCGAAGGTGTCATGGCACCCGCACAGGGCGCGTAAATAACCGCTGGTAATGGAATGATCACCACCAATGACCACCACAAACTTATCCTGTTTGAGCAGAGGTTCAAGGATTGTCTGCAACTGGGACACCATTTGTTCCGGAAAATCGGCTATTTTCGGCGGAGCCAGGGTAAAAATGCCTACGCGGCAAGGCTCGATCTCCATAACCTCATCATATAGTTCGAGATAGTGAGAGGCTTGCAAAACAGCCGCAGGTGCATGGGCCGTGCCTTTGCCATAGGAG
>JBFFHG010000207.1:0-6295 GCA_041557055.1 Desulfosarcinaceae bacterium | reverse complement strand
GTTTTACGCAAAATATTAGAAAGTGTCCATTCAGAAATAGGCAAATTGGGTCGAGACCAAGGTGTGCGAAAAATTTTACCGCAGGCATATGGTTGATTTTGCGAGGATAACATTTTGAGCGCAACACAGATAGCGGGCAAATTGGCCATTTATGGATGGGCAATAGAAAACAGAAAACGGATAATTCGTGGTCCATACTCAAACCACAGTTGGGCGAAGATTATGTTTTTTAGGGAAGGGGAAATCAAGGCATTATTTTATGGCCCCATGGTATAGCGCGGCATGCCGCCGCCGGACGTGTTTGAGACCAACTCTTTTTATTGGGGCTGCCATCATTTCGTTGGACAACCCCGGGAGGCTATCCATTTAAAGCCTTTTGTATCCGGTCTTCACTTGCCAATTCGCTTTGGCTCAGAACGGCTTTGATTCGGGTTATCCGGTTCTCCAATTCAGCGACCACCATTTCCAAATTTTGAATGGTTTCACAGGATGCCTGCTCCGTGACGTCCATGGCCTCGCGCAAATCACTGGCGTTTTTCAATAGATGTTTCAGGTTTTGGATTTTTTCCAGCCTTAGCCTTAATTCATCAAAATTGATCGGTTTTTGCAAATAGTCGACGGCGCCTTTTTTCATGGCGACAATGGCATTGTCTATGGAGCCGTGGGCGGTGATCAGAATTACCTCGGTCTTCAGGTTGTTTTCCTTGGCGGTTTCCAAAACTCCGATGCCATCCACCCCACCCGGCATCATCAGATCCGTGAGTACCACATCATAAAAGTTATGCGTAATTTTGCGGATTGCTTCGACACCGTTTTCAGCCGTTTCCACTTCATATTCGGCTTTGGAGAGCCGTTTTGAAAGCAGGGAGAGTGTTACCGGGTCATCGTCAACGATCAATATTTTTAATGCTACCATATGGTTACCTCCATCGACAACCAGTTAATGGGACCGGCGGTCATTACCGCAATTGGTAAAAAATCGATTTCAAATGACGTTTGGGTTCAAAACGGGGGCTTACGCCTGTAAGAGATTCCGTTGATCCGATGACCAAATATCCGTCCGGTTCCAAAACATCAGCGATTTTGTTAAATAATTTTTTTCGATCTTCAAGGGTGAAGTAAATTGCCACATTACGGCAAAAGACAATGTCGAATTTGCCCAATCCTGAAAAAGGGTGCATCAGGTTGAGTTTTTGAAACGTTGCCATGGACCGGATTTCATCCTTGATTTTCCAGTTTGCGCCGTCCGGCGTAAAATACTGCTGTAACCGCTCCCTTGGCAGCCCCCGTTCTATCTCAAATTTGTTGTACGATCCATAGCTCGCCTGTTTGACGGCCGCATCGGAAAGATCGGTCCCCAACAGCTTGAAATTATACCTGTTCGCCGAGCCCAGGAGTTCCTTCAGCACAATGGCAATGCTGATGACTTCCTGGCCGGTGGAACAGGCCGCACTCCAAATTCTGACTGGTATGGACGAGGCTTTTGCCGATCGCTTGTCTATTACTTCCGGAAGTATTTTGTGCCTGAGCAATTCAAAGGGATTGGCGTCTCTGAAAAATAGCGTTTCATTGGTGGTTATGGCATCGATTATTCTCTTTTCCAAACCTTTGGAAGCGTCTGATTTCACCTTGTGGTAAAATTCGCTGTAAGAAGAGCAGTTCTCAGTTTCGAGAATTCGACCCAGCCGGGTTTCGATCAAGTAGGCCTTGGAGGCTTCGATGTTGATACCGGATATGCCGTAAATGTACTTCGCTATCAGTTGCACCTCATCCGGCTTGATCTTGACTGTATTTTTAATTCCGGCCATCATTGGCGGGGCGCCCTTAGTCTGAGGCGACGCAACTGGAGCCGGTTTGTTGAAGGAAGTATTTGTGGCCATGAATTATCGCCCCGTGCCATTGTGTAGCGTTTTCAGAATTTCCTGGGAAATGGCGTCCAGCGGCGCGATAACGTCGACGAGGCCTTGTTGTATTGGCTCTTTGGGCATACCGAATACAACGCAGGACCCTTCATCCTGGGCAATCACCACAGCACCATTGCCTTTCATCTGTTTCAATCCGGTGGTACCATCCGACCCCATGCCGGTCATGATGACCCCCGTGGACCGTCCCACATAGAGCTCCGCCACGGATCGAAAAAGATAATCCACTGACGGTTTGCAGCTGTTCTCCGGGGGGTCATCGGTAATTTTAATGACCCGTTGCCGACCATCGGCCCCTGCCACAATCTTCATCTGTTTGCCCCCCGGGGCGATATAGATGACATTGGGGTGCAAGGGTTCGCCGTTGATGGCTTCATGAACACCCAGGGCGCATTTGCTGTCCAGGCTCTTGGCCAGAGATTGGGTGAACATGGGCGGCATATGCTGAACGACAACGATCGGCACGCCGATGTTTCCGGGTAATTTCGGCAGCATACGGGCCAGGGCATTGGGGCCTCCGGTGGATATGCCGATAGCGATGATGGAGGATGCACCCGCCCGCTTTACAGCCGGTCTCATCGGTGCGGTGGAGATCTTCATGGCCGGGCGCACGATCGGCTTGGCGGCAGTGTGCTGAATGCCTGATAGCGTTCGGATCCGGCGTCTGCGGCCAAAGGCCTGAAGGATGGGTTCCAATGCCTTTTTGACAGCGGCCTTATTTTCCGTAAGCGTTCCGGATTGGGGTTTGGGGATAAAGTCGAAAGCCCCCAATTCCAGAGCCCGCATGGTCATCGCCCCGCCCTCCCGGGTCAGGGTGCTCAACATGATCGCTCCCACATCAGGTGTTTCCGAATGCAGCCGTTCCAATAGTTCCAAGCCGCTCATTTCCGGCATTTCTATATCAAGGGTCAGCAGATCCGGCTGCAGCGTTTTGATTTTTGATAATGCCGCCTTGCCGTTATGTGCCGTTCCGATCACCTCAACACCGGGGATTTCGGCCAGCACATCACTGACAATTTTTCGGTAAAGCACCGTATCGTCTACCACAACAACTTTGAGCGGATTGGGTGTTTGCATTGATTTGGAATCCTTAGCCAACCGAATTTCTAATTATCTTCCGACAGAACTCTGTCAACATCCAGAATTCCAATCAAACGGTCTTGGGTCTTGAAAACACCTTTAAAGAAAGCGCCCTGGACGCCACCAATATTTGCAGGCGGATCTTCGACCTTGTCCCATTGGGCTTCCACCACATCGCTGATGCTTGAAACCAGCAGCCCGATGTGTTCATTACCGGAGTTAACGATGATATTGCGGGTGGAATCACTCAAATCCGTGGCTGTCAGTCCCAATTTCTGACCCAAATCGATGACCGTTACAATTTGCCCCCGAAGATTCAGAATGCCTGTGACATAATCCGGTGCCTGGGGTACTTTGGTCATATCCATCAGCTTATTGATCTCCTGGACATTGAGAATGTCCATTCCGCACAGGGCCTCGCCAATATAGAAGGTGGCCAATTCTACGGTGGATCTATGTTGGGTTGCAGATTTCATAAAAAGTATCCTTTTTTCTTGACGATCCAAATTCTAAAATGGTGACAGAGCCGGGCATTCTTTCAACTATGCAGCGATAGCTTGAAGAAATCCGCGAATGCTTCGTATTAATTTTTCCCGGTCCAGCTTGATCTGATAATCATCAATGCCGACCTTTTTGCCCTTGGCGATATCTTCATCTCCAGCCAAGGTGGTTAAAGCGATGACCGGCAGATGAGAGAATTTCGGGTCCTTTTTTATTTTTTCAGTGAAGGCAAAACCATCCATATTGGGCATTTCAATATCAGTGACCACCAGTGAAATCTGGTCTATATTCTTTTTCAATAAATCCCAGGCAATGGCGCCATCTTCAGCCTCGATCACCTTAAAGCCCTCCTTTTCGATGGAGCTTTTGACCTGGCTGCGGAAAAAACTGGAGTCTTCGGCAAATAGGATGGTGGGTGCTTTGCCATCTTCGCTTTTGGTTATAGGGGGCTCTTCAAACCATTGGGGATTCAATGCCTGGACAATTTCATGGATGTCCACGAGCAAGGTGGTGTTCTCATTGATAATGGCCGAGCCCATGATGCCATCCTGGCGCAAGGTGACGCCATCGATATTCAAATTGACCTCCTGAGCGTCCACAGGCCCCATGGCCAGCAAGCCGACTTCCCGTTTGGCTACATTGAAAACGATCACCAGCATGTTCTCGGTATCCGCCAGGGGCTTGACATCGGAAACTTCATCAATGCTGAAGAGGGGCAGGCTGCCGCCGCGGTACTTGAGGACCTTTTTGCCGCCCACATGTTCAATATCCGTTCGTTTTATTTTTTCAATGCGTTCCACCAGGTTCAGGGGCGCGGAAAATTGCTCGTCTTCGGCGCTGCGGAAAATCAGCAGCGCTTGTTTGTCCAGTTTGGCTCTGACCGCCTCCTGTTCGGCACGGGCCACTTCGGCGGCGCGGGAGCTGCCTTCAATGGAGGTCAGGCCGCCCATTTTTGCAAGGTTGGAGACGTCCAGGATCAACGCCACCCGGCCATCTCCCATAATGGTGGCCCCGGCATAGCCTTTGCATTTTTTCAGGTCGCGGCCCAGGGGTTTGACCACAATCTCTTCCGAGTCGTGCAGTTCATCGACCACCAAGCCGTATTTCATGGCGCCGGTGGAAACCACGACAATATTGAGGGCGCTGTCGGCATGATAGCGCCGATCATTATGCTCGCGTCGAGATGCTTCGGCACGCTCTTTTGATTCGGATTCCCGGTTTTCATCTTGCTCGGATGCCAGCAGCGGGTTTTTCTTGGACCTTCGGTCCGATAAAGTCTTGCGCCGATTGGGGCGGCTTTCGCCGGTGTTGGGGTCGGTGTATAATGATTCGACGCCAATCAGATCCGACAGGCGGATAAGGGGCAATAGATTCCCCCGCAGCCGAACCACATCAGCGTCTCCCACTCTTTCGATGCGCTTGCGAACCTGATCGGCCGGGATACGCAGCAACTCTTCGAGGTTGACTTGGGGAATGGCGTAGCGTTCGCCGCCGGTCAGCACGATCTGGCAGGGGATAATGGCCAACGTCAGGGGTAACTTGATTCGAATCGTTGTTCCTTTTCCCTGCTCGGATTCAATATCAATGATTCCGCCCAAACGGTCCAGATTGGTTTTGACCACATCCATGCCCACACCGCGGCCGGAAACGTCGGTCACTTTTTCGGCGGTTGAAAATCCGGGCAGGAATATAAGATTGGTTTTTTCCCGGGCGGACATGACTTTGGCCTGATCCTCGGAAATCAACCCCTTTTCCATGGCTTTAACAGCCAGCTTGTTACCATCCAGCCCCTTACCATCATCGGTGATTTCGATGTTCACCTGTCCGGCCTCATGATAAGCCTTGAGAAAGATATTCCCGGTGGGGTTCTTGCCGGCGCGCCGGCGGATGTCAGGTGTTTCAATGCCGTGATCCACCGAGTTGCGGACCAGATGGGTCAATGGGTCCCCAATGGCTTCGATGATGGTTTTGTCCAATTCAACATCTTTGCCCTCAAGGGTCAATTCGATCTGTTTGTTGAGGGATTGGGCCAGATCACGGACCACTCTCGGGAATTTGTTAAAAACGTTGCCGATGGACTGCATTCGGGTCAACATGATGGCCTCCTGCAGTTCGGAGGTGATCAGATCGATGCGTTGCCCTGCTATCTCAGAACTGCGCTGATCCCCGGATGTAATGGATTGCATCAACTGGTTGCGGCTTAATACCAGTTCACCGGCCAGGGTCATGAGTTGGTCCAAAAGACTGACGTGAACCCTGAGACTGGTTTCATGTTCAATTTTGGTTTGTTTTTTTACCGATTTGGAATCATTTGTAATTTCAGGCGGTGGAGGCTCAAAATCAGATTCCGTATGGACGTTCTCGTATGGCGCGATGTTGGGTTCGGCGCTGTTTTCAGATTCCGCAATCATTTCCGTCTCCATATCGGGATTTGCCTGGACAGGTTCGGGTGGGGGGGCTTGCGGCGCTTTGGCCGGGTTGTCGGCTGCTGACTGAGCTGTCTGACCCGCCAGGTCATACAACCTGAAATCCGATCTTAATTGAAGTATTTGCCGGCTGTTTACCTCAAATAGGATATTGATGTCTTCGGGTTTTAAGATGGAGCCGAACAGGATCAGCATAACAGGAACCTCCGGCGTCCAGTCGGGGGCCAGCTCTTTCGATGGCTGTAATTGAAAATTGGCGCTGATGATGATTCCGGTTTGCTCCATCTCCTCAAGAATGCTTCGACAGGTTTTTTCGGAATTTTGGATGTCGGCGGTCACATTCATCGTGACCAGGTAGACGAATTT